>JAFGXT010000191.1 GCA_016936495.1 Victivallales bacterium | reverse complement strand
GTAGTGATAGCCATCATCGCAATCCTGGCAAGCATGATGCTTCCTGCGCTAGGACGTGCCAGAGATGTAGCAAAAAGTATCAGTTGTACATCAAACCTCAAACAGATCGCGATAGCCCAGTCCGGATACAGCAGTGATTACAATGACTGGCTGGTTCCAAGTCATGATGGTACTTGGTCGTGGTACAACCAGCTAAGCGGAAAGAACGACGGAGGAACACAAGTCGCCGGTTGGAGTAATTACGGCGTCAACTACTATGGACGTCAGAAAACTTCAGGAACATTAGCGTGCCCGGGAGAAGCCATAGGTTTTGGGACAAATTCCAACACACACTATATATACACTCACTACGCAACAAATGCGCGTTTATGCGGAGTCTCCCCCTGGGGCACAAGCAACCCTGCCTATTACCGCCGCCGCCTCAGTGCCGTAACCCGCGCCTCGGAGGCGATATTTGCAGCCGACAATATAAGAAAAAACGGTGTTCACATAAACTACTCCCATTTCATGGCATACAGGCATGGAGGCAACGATGCAAGGCACAATCCAACGACGGAAGATGGCGCAAGAGCACTCAAAGGACAAAGCAATGTCGCTTACATGGATGGTCATGTGGACAAAAAAACTATCAAAGAGCTAATACATCAAGGATCGGTACTCTATTACCTGGAACTCGGATTCAAACAGGAAGGCATGCCCTTCTAAAAACATTAGAACATATACTATAAAGGACTTACAAGATGAAACTTTTACTATCACAAACCTTGATTTTACTGTTTACATGCTGCTGCCTGGCTGCAGAAGACCTCATTCAGTCCATTCGCGAAGACCATCCGCGAATATATATAAACGCGGAAACAATACCATTGCTCAGAACTCGCGCACAAGGAGTGGCGAAACATTATTTCGAGATAATAAAAAAAGAGGTCGACGCTCTGCCCGATTACCCGGTTCTGAAACTTAATGAAAAACGTTATAGAATTGATGATGACGGTCGCGCAAGATTTATTGCTCCGGCAAGAGAAGGACAACACCTGGTAAAATATCGCGGCGGTGGAGAAGCACTCAGAACCGCACTTGTTTATTTGATTACCAACGATCCACACTATCGCGACAAGGCCTACAGATACCTGCGCGTTGCTCTAGAGCTTTACCAGTGGTGCCACAAGCATTGGATACAAGTGGAATGGCATAACTTCGACCGCCTTGACGCAATCATCGCATACGACTGGCTGGCGGCGTCATTGAGCGATGAACAACGCCGGAACTTCATCGTGCCTATGTTGGAGTTTGTAAATGAGCTTCAGAATGGTAAATATACATACCGCCGCAATAGGGGTTTACGAATAGATGCCGGATTCTACGGAGACCGCAGCCTGATGTGGTATGCCGGACTGGCCGCATACGGCGACGGATACAACAATGCTTTAGCCGGGAAAATGCTTGAGACCGGATACGAAGAACATGTCAAAATGCTTGATTTCCGTGATAAAGTCTCCAACAGCACCGGACTACTTGCAGCCGCCACTCCCGGGTATTCCTTCGGAGCCTATCCACGCGCGACATTTAACTTTTTACTAAGTATGAACAGTGCCACCGGTAAAAATATTGCCTGCCGCTGGACCCACATGCGGGACTACCCCAAATGGTTTTCCTGGGCAGTAATCCCCACCGGAGATGATTTTCTACACTATGGCATTGGCGATGCATTTCATTTCAATAACTCTATGGCTGGACAATTAAGATGGTCCATTTACCCTACTTTGGCACAATCCATACACCTTTACGGCAAGAAGTTTCCAGATTGCGCGGCTGTGGCAAAAGCGGCAATAGCCCTGCTCCCCGAACAGACAAAAGATTTCCGCAACAGTATTATGCCTTTCATCCTGTATAACTTTGATCCCCAAGAAAAACTTAAACAATCCCCGATTGAAACACTCTCCCAGAAACGGGCAACATATTTTCCCAGCTTTGGCTTAGCTATCATGCGTTCAGGCTTCACCCCGGAATCAACGTTCTGCCTCTTCCGTGCCGGCGCTCAATACACAAACCACCAGCATTACGATGAAAGCCACTTCACCATATATAAACACGCCTTTCTGGCAATGGATACCGGAACTCGAACCGCCACCATGCATCACAATTATTACGCCCCTCAGACCGTGGCGCACAACAGCATCCTTATCCATATGAAAAATGAACCTCTGGCTCCATTCTGGAAACCCTGGGGGCCGACGGCGGAAAAAGACACCTATAATCTCCCAGCTCACGGCGGACAGTATAAACTTAGCGGGGCGAAACGCCTGGCGTTTACAAGCGAAGACCTGTTCACCTATGTGGCAAATGATGCCACCGCCACTTACCACCCAGGAAAATGCAGCGAAGCGGTAAGACAGTTCGTCTACATCTACCCAGATTACTTTGTAATATACGACCGGGTAGAATCCGTTGACGCGGATCAAATCAAAGAATTCCTGATACATACCCAAAATGAACCCGTTCAAATGCCAGAAAAAACCTGGCATGCCGACAACAACAAAGGAAGACTTTTCATGCGCACCCTGCTCCCTAAAAACGCACGTGTAGATAAAATCGGCGGCAAAGGCAAGCGCTTTATGGCTTCCGGACGCAACTGGCCTATCTTTGAAGGCGAAAAAGCCTTTGCCAAAGAAAACCACCTAGGACAATGGCGGCTGGAAGTAAAATACCCTCAGGAGCAGAAGATAAACCGCTTTCTTCATATCATCGAAGCCACCGATACAGGTCAGGAACATATGATAAAATCAGAATTCACCCGCAACGGAGATATCGATATAGTAAAATTTACCGATCGCGCAGGGCGCAAATGGCAACTGGGATTCAATTCAAAAGGCAAAGTTGACGGTTTCATCAAAGCTTGGAATGACGACAAACTGATTTTGGATAAAAAATTATTGTAACTCAACAAAACATAAAATATTCAGCCCGCAGTATGCTTTGTTAACCTGAAAATTTAAATCTTTAATATTGCCACGAAGAGCACGAAGACTGATATTGAGCTCCGCATATTGATAAAGCAATTTACCAATCCTTCTTCGCGTCCTTCGTCTCTTCGTGGTTAAAAATATGCCTGAAACAATATGTCTGATTTTTTGCTATCCGGTGAGAATTCCGGTACCGCAGAAAAACAATCCTGCCATCGCGCCGGTCATAAGTGTTACCAGCGTCGCGGCGAACAGCGCCTTAAAACCCAGTTTTGACAATTCTGACATCCTTTCCGGCGCGAGCGCGCCTATACCGCCGACAAATATCGCCATCGACGCCACATGAGTGAAACCGCACAAAGCGTAACTGCCTATGACCAGACTGCGCGGAGATATGGATGACACGTTTGCCGCCAAATCCAGATATGCCGGGATTTCGGTCAAAATCAACCTGATCCCCAATAAGCG
>JAFGXT010000190.1 GCA_016936495.1 Victivallales bacterium | reverse complement strand
ATGGAGGGTATATCCTCAAGCTCGTTGTCCTGATCGGATTCGATTATGGCGGGCTTGGAGTATAAGCGGTTTGAAACGATTGCAAGAGTTAATATAATTGCTATGGTGGCTATGCATATATAGACGATGATATAATTTTTTTTCCCGATAAATCTTTCCGGCAACCGCGCCAGCTTGACATGTGTCCCGGGGGGATTGGATATTTCTTTTACTCTGACCAGCACTTCATCCCAGGTCTGAAACCGTGATTCAGGATTTTTGTGCATCATCTTTCTGGTCAGAGCGACGATTTCCCTGGAGGCTTCCGGATTGCGCTTTCTTATGTCCGGGAGCGGTTCTGACAGGTGCATCGCCACTACCCCCATGGGAGTGGTGGCGTCATAGGGAACGCTGCCGGTCAGCATGTGGTAAATCACGGTTCCAAGGGAATAGATATCTGCCCGGCAATCCAAGTCTGATGAATTTTTTGCCTGTTCCGGACTGATGTAGTATGGTGTTCCTACAAATAACCCGGTTTTGGTAACCGCCGAATCTCCTTCCAGAATACTCTTGGATATGCCCATGTCAAGCAGTTTTGCCGAGCCGTCACTGCATAACATTATGTTTGATGGTTTTATGTCGCGATGGATCAGCTTGAATTTGTCCCAGCCGTATTTTAAGGCTTCGGCTATTTCCGGGATAATGGCGAGCAATTGCGCCTCCGGCATTATCTGCCTGGGGTAATCCGGGAGTTTCTCTTCGAGGGTGCAACCTTCCACGTAGGACATCGCCAGATAATGAATGCCCTGATCTACACCGGCATAGAAAGCGGTTACTATATTGGGGTGCACCAACCTGCCTGAATTTCTAGCCTCAAGCTCAAAGCGTTTACAGAAATCTTCATTTTTCGCCAATTCAGGAGATAATATTTTCAGCGCAACTTCCCGTCGCATAGATTTTTGTTCAGCCAGCCATACTTCCCCCATGCCGCCGTTACCGATTTTCCGCAGCAGTATAAAATCTCCTAATGTCATGCCGGGATTGAGATTAAACAGCGGTACCCTTATCGCCTGTTCGCATGACGGGCACAGAGTGATGCTGTCAGATAAGGTCGTGTCGGCGGATAGTTCAAGTCCGCAATTAGGACAATTGAAATCAATCGACGTCATGTTGATCGCCAGTCCCCGTTTAATATGAATATATTTCTTTATACCTCAGTAAATATATTACCATATATGGCGTCATTCAAGTATGACGGCGCAAAAAAGGCGCCGATGCAATATCGGCGCCTGAATCATACTGGAGTTATTTCAGCTTTTTGCAGAATTCCGCCAGACGGCTTATCGCGGTTCTGATGTTGTCTTCAGAACATGCGTATGACAGTCTGATTGAATTCGGCGCTCCGAATGGCTCGCCTGGAATCGCTGCGACTTTGCCTTCTTCGAGCAGACGGTTACAGAACTCATCCGCGCTTAATCCGAAAGCTGAGATGTTGCAGAATAAATAGAAAGCTCCGGTCGGATAGATCACTGATATTTCGGGAATGCCGGACATCAGTTCAACAATCAGATCGCGACGTTTTGCGAATAGCTTACGCATTTCCTCCACCTGGTCATCGCATTTTGCCAGAGCGGCAAGGGCGCCGTACTGCGCAAAAGTCGTCGCGTTGGAGGACGTATGGCTTTGCAGGGCGATGATCCTTTTTGCCAGCCACAGCGGCGCAGCAAGGTAACCGAGGCGCCAGCCGGTCATGGAGTAAGCTTTGCTGAAACCGTTTACGGTTATGGTGTGCTCATTGATTTCCGGCGACAGGGAGCCGATGCTGATATGCGGCAGTTTTTCATCGTATACGAGTTTTTCATATATCTCGTCAGACATTACCATGATGTCGCGGCGGATTATTACTTCCGCCAGCTCTTCCAGAGTTTTACGGCAATAGACCGCACCGGTCGGATTGGAAGGGGTGTTCAAAATGAGCAGTTTTGTTCGGTCTGTTATGGCAGCGTCCAATTCAGCCGCGGTCAGTTCGTAATTGTTCTCCGCTTTGGTGTTGACGAAAACCGGGGTCGCTCCGACGCCGCGTACCATTTCCGGATAGCTCAGCCAGTAGGGTGCCGGGATGATGACCTCATCGCCCGGACCGCAAAGAGCCGCTATAGCGGTGAAGCAGGAGAATTTGGCTCCGGGGGCAATGACTACCTGTTCAGGAGCGCATGCTATGCCGTTGTCTTTTATAAGCTTTTCCGCGCATGCCTTTTTCAGTTCCGGGATTCCGGAAGCCGGAGTGTATTTGGTTTTTCCTTCGTTCAGAGCCTTGATCGCTGCCTGATTGATGACTTCAAAAGTATTAAAGTCAGGCTCTCCGGCAGACATGGCGCAGACGTCCTCACCGGCGGCTTTCAGTGCTTTCGCTTTAGAGGTGATGGCGAGAGTCGCCGATGGAACCATGTTTCCCATTGTACTGTTGCACGGACATTTGTTCATTAGCTGTTATTTCCTTGTGGGTTGTTCTGTTGTTCAATAAGATATTCTTTTATTATATCGGAAATACTGTTCCGATTAATTTTTACAATATTCATTTCGCGTTCGACGTTTTCTTTTGAGTCCGAAGCATGAGCTGTGTTGATCATGATGTTTGAGCCAAAATCCCTGCGTACGGTACCGCCGGGAGCTTTGGTCGGATCGGTTGGTCCGAGAACCTGACGGATCTTGTTGATGGCATCAATCCCCTGATAAATCAGTACCAGGCATTTTGCCTTGCCTTTGTCGTTGAGCTCAAATGCCGGACAATTTTCCGGTCTGACGCCAGACATGAATTCAATGATCTGGGAGAACTGGTCATCAGCATAGCTGTATCCCGCCAGCTCGGTCAGTTTGTCGTCATTCTTTTCATGCAGGATTATATTGAATTCTTTTTCAATCAGTTCCCTGGCTTTTCTGCCGATTGCGGGAGCTACTTTTTCGCGTAACGCATTCTTTACCGGAGCATAGAATTCCAGTGCTTCGGCTACGCTCATACGGAAAAGCTTGCAGCCTACGATCTTGAGTCCGGTACGGCTTATCATGTCTACAATTCCACCCGGTTTTGTGCTCGGGTGTCGCCAGTTGTCCGGTTTGATTATTACCAGTGTGCGCTCATCTTTTTCACTGGATCCGATGACGTTTTCGACTATATTGGAGGTTCTGTCCATATATTCGCTGAACATTTTCAGTTTGCAGTCGGCGTCCTCTCGTGAGGGAGGAGTCAGAACCGCCGGTTCAAAATATTTTACTTGTCCGGTGGTTTTGTCGATCACGTAATCGGCATAGGTATCTCTGATCGTTTCGCCACAGGCAAAGCTCTTTTTCGAATCTGAACGGACAAAATTGCCGACTACTGAAAATAATTTCTCACAAGCGTTTTCGCCGCGGAACAGCAGAAGTACCGCCCTTTCATTTTTCCCGTCGAAAGGAGCAAAGTTCTCCCTTATGTAGTCTGCCAGTACCGCACCATCCCGGGAGTCGCGTTTTGCCACGGTTTTTTCTATTGACGTTGCATATTGTTGACAAAGTTCCTCGTCAAAGGAAATAATTCTGGCTCCGACCAGTTCCAGATCCGTTCTCGAAAGCAAACGTGAAAGTATACCGCCCGTTCTTGATTTCATTACCGTGTACGGCGTCATTAGAATATATGATAATTCTACACCCATTTTTATTAATGTCCTTAAGTTAAAAAAATTCCTTCTCTCCCTGACAAGAGAGTAATTTACTTTCACAAAGGCGTATACACAATGTTTTTTTCAAATTTGTTATTTATTTTTTCCAAAGATTGTTTAAATGACTTGTTTTTTTGTTATGCCGTTTTAACTTTAATGATATACAGTTATGGGAAAATATTAAACACAGGCAAAGCGCATGGACTATCAAAGTGTTGAAACGTTGGTCATGAGCAAGCTCAAAAATGAGCTTCCTCCGCAATATAAGTTTCATAACTGGAAGCATACCGAAGATGTGATCAGGCATTCTCAGTTGATTGCAGTCGCCGAAGGAATTGATAGTGTTAATATGCTGCTGATAAAGACCGCCGCGCTTTTCCATGACCTGGGTTATGTATTTATGCATTGCGGGCATGAGAGCGTTGGGGCACGTTTTGCCGCCGAAGTTCTCCCGGGATTTGCCTATACGGCGGAACAGATTGAGCTTATTCAGGGGATGATTCTTGCCACAAGGTACCCTCAGATGCCGCAGAATGAGCTGGAGAAGATACTTTGTGACGCGGATTTGTTTTATCTTACCGGAAGCGATATAGACTTTCAATGTGATTGTCTCCGGCTGGAGTTTGAAACGCAGGATACATGTTTTTCCGATCTGGAATGGTATGAGTTTGAAAAGCGATTCATCATAAAACATCATTTTTTTACCCCGTTCGCCCATGAGGCGTTTAATAAAGTCAAACCGGAGATTCTCCGGCAGCTTGATGAAAATATTAGAATCGAGAGACAAAATGAAAAAAATATTTATTGACAAAGTAGAGTTTGAAATAACTCGTAAGATTGCCATTGGCGGCATGGGCGCCGTATACGAAGCGCTTCAGAAAGGCGTCAGGGGTTTTGCCAAGACTGTGGCTATAAAGACAATCCTTCAGGAATTTTCATCGGACAAGCATTTTGTCGAGGACTTTGTCTCTGAAGCGATGCTGGTCGCCAATCTGGTGCACGAAAACATCGTGCAGATATATCAGCTGGGTAAATATCAGCGCGATTATTATTTTGTGCTGGAATATGTGGACGGCATATCTTTGCATGACTTTATGGATATGCATTTGAAGCTGAAATCCAGGTTGCCGGTCAAGCTGGCAGTATTCATCGCCAGCAGAATCGCGCGGGGTCTGGCATATGCCCATGCCCGCAAGGATAAAAACGGCGAATCAATGAATATTGTTCATTGCGACGTTTGCTCCCATAATATCCTGATAAATACTGAAGGTGTTCCCAAACTTACTGATTTTGGTATAGCCCGCGCCAATGTCAGAAATCAGGACAAGAACGGTATTTCCGGCAAGCTCCCTTTTGTTTCTCCTGAACAGGTCAAACCTGATTGCTTCCTGGATTTTCGTTCAGACATGTATTCGCTCGGCGTGGTGTTGTTTTTTATGCTTACCGGAGAATTTCCCCGGGGCTTGTCCCAAAGCCTCAAGGATATTGTCAGTGATATAAAAAACAATAATATCCGCTGGAATATGTTGCCAGAGGATATAGATGATGAGCTTAAAGAGTTGTTGCAGACCATGATGGCACTGGAGCCGGACGACCGTTTTCAGGATACGGCGGAACTTGCCCGCGCTCTGGAATATTATATTTACAAGGACGGTTATGGCCCCACGATCGTAACTCTGGCGGAATATATGAAGAATTTCCTCCCCGGCGAGTTCAGTGAAAACAGTATTGTTACTGATACCTTTAGCACTGATGTTAAACTCACTGATACTTTTCTTGGTAAAACGTTGAAAATGGACGCTACTCAGATTCTTCAGGACAGGATTCCTCTGGATTGATTTGAATCGGGGCGGAAAAAGCTTATATTACTTCAAATACATTCATACAACAGGGGCATTATGGGAATGACGGTTAAAGATTTAAGTACAGATAAACTGTTGGTGTCGCCATCGATTCTGGCGGCTGATTTTGCGCGGCTCGGAGCTGAGATAGAACGTGTTTGCGAGGCGGGATGCGATTTGATTCATGTCGACGTTATGGACGGACATTTTGTCCCGAATATCTCCATAGGTCCGCCGGTGGTGAAAAGTATCAGGAAATCCACTGATCTGGTGTTTGATGTGCATTTGATGATTTCTGATCCGATGACATATGCCGAACCTTTTGTCAAAGCCGGAGCAGATCATATCACATTTCATTTGGAATGCACCGATACGCCTGAAGCAGTAATCGCTCATATCAGGACGCTGGGCGCGTCAGTAGGCATATGCCTTAAACCTGGAACCCCGGCGGAAACAGCTTTTCTTTATCTAGACAAGGTGGATCTGATACTGGTGATGACGGTCGAGCCGGGCTTTGGCGGACAAAGTTTTATGGCGGATATGATGCCAAAAGTACGGGCGTTGAAAGATGAGATAAAACGCAGAAAGCTCAATGTACATCTGGAGGTAGATGGCGGACTTGACGCGTCTACAGTTGGCGCCGCCGCCCGTGCCGGGGCTAATATGATTGTCGCTGGGACATCAGTGTTCTGCAATCCGGAAGGTGCGGTAAGGGCTGTCGCTGTATTGCATGAGGCTGAAAAAGAGCTGTATTGAAAAACTCTATGGCGTTTTCAGTGTGAGCAGGGCGTTTTTTTCCCGGCATTGGTTCATGAATTGCCATAGTCCGGGGTCTCTGGCGATGAGCTTCAGTAGACGGCTCGGGCTTGCTCCCGACTCCTGCGCGGCGGCTTTTACGTCAAAACCGTGCCGATGCAGGCGATCAAGCATCATGGCCGTCCACAGAGGATATTGCCGGTTGTTTACGCTCATTTCCAGCGGCAGCTCCAGTTGTGAAGTGCCGGAACGTATTTTTATGGCTATTTCGCGCCGGAGTTTCATCAAAGCCTGTTTTCGATTGTCGTGTTGTGATCTGCCTGAACAATCGCTGACGGTCAGTTGATCGGCGGGCAGGAATACCAGCCGAATGGCGTTGGAAGTTTTGTTCCGTTTTTGTCCACCGTTACCCTGAGCTTTAAAAAAATCATGACGGCAGAGTTTGAATAAAGCTTCATCACTAAGTTGCAGCCAGGCGTCGCGTTCCTCTGATTCTATAAACATCTTTAATTCCGAATGGTTATTTCTTTTGTAAAACGTAGATAATGAAGTTGTTAAAATGATGACACCCGCTTTCTTGGCAACATATTATTTCAAAGTTGTATTTGTGTGCCAGTTTATCAATATATTCCAGTGAATGCGCAAAGAGACCGGTTCTGCTTAAAACAAAATCCGCTACGTCGGTATGTTCGGTGGTAAAAACAAAATACGCATTGTGGGATGACACTCTTGACGCCTGGGCAAAAAGTTTATGCAGTTCTCCACAGTACAGGAACAAATCCGTAGCAAGCAGAAGATCATATTTGCGGTGTGTTCCAGACATGACCGCAACCGCGTTGCCGATCTTTATTTCCGAGTAAATGCCTTGTGGTAAGAGACCTGTGCTGTCCCCTGAAGTATCTATGCCGGAAAGACTTCCTGTGAATTCAGCATATATTTTTCCGGCTGAGCCATTCCCGCAGCCTATTTCCAGCGCGGAAACAAATGCGTCTTTTCCGGATGCCGCCAGTAATATGGATTCCAGATGTGGAGGAATGCAATATTTTAATTTTTCCATCACACTTCGATCAAATTGTTCCGGCCAGGGGGCGAAGAGTTCCGCCAGTATCGCGCCGGGAGTTGTCGTCTGAGGAATGCCGCGCCAGGCGTCGTACAGTTTTTGAGCACATTGATTGTAGGGAGCCATGCTTTTGTTGATGACTTTTCTTATCACTACTTCGGCTGCTTTTCTGTCTCCGGTCATAAAATACAAACGCGCCATTCCCAGCATGATGCGCGGGGAATCCGGCACTTGTTCCAGGACATGCTGGTATTCAATAATAGCTTCGTTGAAGCGAAATAGCTGTTGATAGACATCAGCCAGAGCGAAATGGATATCTATTTCATGTTCAGAACGCTCCGCCGCTTCGTTGAACGCTTCTATTGCCTTAAGCAATTTGCTTTGAGCTCGATAGGACATGCCGAGCATATACCATGCGTCGGAAAGATCATTGTCTATTTTTAGTAGCCGGGTAAAGAATGTGATCGCCTGATTCCAGCGTTTTTTCTCGAAGGCTATACTACCAAGATGAAAGAGTACCCTGGTGGAATCTCCTTTGAGTTTGAGGCATTTACGGAAATACTCTTCGGCGTCGTCAGGCTTGTGTCCGATCAGTGATATGCTGCCGAGCTTGTACAGTACATTGAAATTGTCAGGCTGGAGTTGCCGGGCTTTCATGAAATGGTTTTCCGCGCCGGTGTAGTCCAGACATAACTCCCGACAGCACCCCAGAATATACTGCTTGTCCGGTTCGGCTGGGGTGTCGGAAAATCCAAAGTCTTTATAGTTTTTCAGTAACTGTCCTGAAATATCATATGCGTCATCCATAAAAATCTCCAGCAGGTAACGAGTCTAATCTGGAATAAAATCCCACAGGAATTATATATAAATATACATGGAGTATCCTGAATTGTCATCAGCTAAACTTTAAAAAACAACTAGATAACCAATAAAAAAATTACTTAAGGGTTTATTCCCCCGAATGTCCGTGCCGGTTGGCGAAGGCGACGACCGAATACATTACCACCGCCGCGCAGTTGCCTACGTTGATAGATGCCTTTTGTCCGAACATGGGCAGACTTATGGTTCCATCGCATTCCGCCAGCGTTTCTTCGGCAATGCCTAGAGCCTCATTGCCGAACACCAGTGCCAGAGGGAATTCATATTCATGTTCCCAGGCGTTGGTCGAGCCCGGTTCCACCGCGAGTATCTGCTTGAAGCCTTCATTGCGCAACTGCCGTACAGCTTCTAGCGAGGACGCAAAAGTCCTGCAAGGCACCATTTTATCCGCACCCATAGCGGTTTTTTCCAGTTTAGGATGAGGCGGCGCAGGGGTGTAGCCGCAGGCGATTATCTCATCGGCGCCGACGGCCTCGGCTATGCGGAAGATGTTGCCGGTGTTATGCGCGCTACGCAAGCGGTCAAGAACTATTACAGTTTTAGGAGGTTTTTTATTTGTCGTCATAAGTTATTTGTCCAGTACTGCCGCAATCATATCATGAGTGATAGGACCTTCGCGCAGGATTTTCCATTTTTCATCGCTCAGTATTAATACCGTGGAAGCCATGGCGTTGTCTGGAAGCGACCCGCCATCTACGGCGATGTCAGGTTGTCCGCTAAGATCCGCCACCGCGTCATCAAGAGTGAGCGCGTTCGGTTGTCCGGAACGGTTGGCGCTGGTTGAAGCCAGCGGACAGCCGGTAAGTTCAAGTATCTCCAATACCAACGGATAATCCGGGATGCGTACTCCTACGGTCTTCCCGTCAGGACCGCTGAATATAATTGTAAGCGGGCCGGGACAGAAGTGTTCAGCCAGAGCATATGCCGCCGGGGGGGGAGTTATGCCATGTTTTTGAAGGTGATTCAGGTTGGATACAAACAGTGCCAGCGGTTTGTTTTCACTTCTGCCTTTGAGTTCATATATGCGGTCAACCGCGAGAGTGGCATCAAATCGGCAGACCAGTCCGTAAACAGTTTCGGTAGGCACCAGCAGCACGGCATCAGGTTGTTTGAGCTTATCGGCGCAGATGCTGGCAATCAGTTTCATGGTGTCCCCGAGGGTAGGGGTGTCATGATCCCGATGAATAGTATATTTTTCCATATGAAATTCGCATCCATTTAAAATGTTGATATACTGAAGTAAAATAGCTTGTCAAATCGAGCTTTTCAAGATAGATTAAACAATGATGTAATTTATCAGGGAAATGTGATGTTATGATAACTGTTCCAGAGTATGATATGCACGTCCACACGGTATTGTGCGGGCATGCCCATGAAAGCGCTACCGTTGAGAGGATGAGTGCTCATGCCGCGGTGTTGAAGATGAAGCTGCTGTGCTTTGCCGAGCATGTTCATTGTATGGGTACGCTTGAAGAACTCAAACAGTTGCGGGATAAAATTGACGCGGTACAGTCGGCGTGTTCCTGCAAGCTTCTGCTGGGGGCTGAAATAGATTGTGATGAGAAACTGCATGATGGTTCTCTGGTGGTGAATATTCCTGAATGGCTTGATTTTGTGATCGGCAGTATTCATTTCTCGCATCCTGAATGGCCGGAGGTCAATGAGAATTTATTCACGCATTGGCAACAGTCTTTACTGGGATTGTCCCATAATCGAAAAGTGGATATGATCGGTCACCCCGGGGCGTTTATTTTCAATGCCGATAACTGGCAGAAATGGCGGCTTGGAATTTATGAGACTTTTCATCAGGCGGCAGCTAATTCCGCTTCGATAGGGCAGGCATGGGATATGAACAATCTGACTTTACATAAACTCAGAGGACGCGCTCGCGAGCAGTATTGGAAAGTGATGCAGATTGCTTTTGATAAAGGAGTTAAGCTTTATTATGGTTCGGATTCTCACCATATTTCAAGTCTGGGCAGGATCGGCAATGTCATGTCTATCCTGAAACATATCCCGGAGTTGGAGCCTGATCGTATTTTCCGGTTGCCTCCTGAACTTGGACGCAGATTTAATATAAGTTAAGTCTTGAAATTGCATTTATTATCGGAGAGGACAACTTGGCGATGCCCCAAAACAATCCATATAAAAGTAAAGTATTCAGAAAGATTGTCTCTCTGGCAGGAGAAGCCATACACGACTATGCGATGATTTCCGATCACGATCGGCTGTTGGTCGGCGTCAGCGGAGGGAAAGACAGTCTCATGCTGATGCACGTGCTAACTTATCTGCAACATCGGGCTCCAGTCAGTTTTGAACTGGTTCCGGTGTGTTTTGATCCAGGCTTTCCAGGATTTAACATTGACGGTACCCGAAAATATTTTGCAATGCAGGGCTGGAAACTGGAAGTGATTGAATTCGACGTTGAAACCGTGCTCAAAGAGAAACATTTTGAACAACAACCCTGTGTGTTATGTTCTCGTTTGCGGCGCGGCTGGCTATATGGCAGGGCGGATAAGTTAAGCTGCGGTAAAATTGCGCTGGGACATCATCTTGACGATATTTGTGTAAGTTTGCTTATGTGCATGTTTCGGGGGCATGGGATTAAGACCATGCCTCCGAATACGGCGGCCGACGCCTCTTCTAAACGTCTGATCCGCCCATTGGCATATGTGCCTGAAGCTTTGTTGCAGGAAGCCGTTGAAATATTTGCTTTGCCGCTGAGCGGCGAATGCATCTATAAGGAACAACTTGAAGCCTCTGGAGACCGGGCATTTTTCGGCTCCATGTTGAAGGACCTTGAACAGCGCATTCCCCATGTCAGACAGTGTATGCTGCGCTCAATGAAAGATATACGTTTGGAATTCCTGCTGGATGAAAAGTTTTTAGATTTAAGCTTTGGTGTTGAACTTGAGCAAACCGGGCACCGCTTCTAAAAATTCCACATTCGCCCAGTTTTTGGTCAGACCCAACAATTGCGTCGATTGCAAGTCAAAGATGTTGACCGAACCGATCATGCGCCCCTTGCCTGCTACTCTAGCCATAGTGTCGCTCAGGTTTACTAAACTGGTAAGTGCTATCGCATTTTCATCGTGCTCCTCGGAAAACTCCATGTTATTATGATGCGCTATGGCAGTGCGTATCTGACCGCCCAGACGCCAGGTGTCGGAGATATAGGCGCCCACGTCTTCATGGAGAACGTTGAAAATCACATTGAAATATTCCTGGGTTAATTCATAATCGACCTTTTCCGGCAATTCGCAGACCACAGCCATAGCCCGGAGCGTCGCGATTTTGCCAATGTCATGAAGCAGACCGGCAAGAAACGCCTCTTCCTGATCCTGACCCAACTTCTGGCTGAGATAAGCCGCAATAATGCCCGTGGCGTAACTGTGATCAATTATTTCTTCGACCACATTAAGAAACAAGGGAGCGGTTTTGAAATTCAGTTTCGCGGCGTAAAGATAAAGTATTGATTTTATCTTTTCACGCCCCAGACGCGTTAACGCCACATGCAGATTATGGATCTTCTCCCCGCGGTTCATTGACGCTGAATTTACTACTTTTAGGAATTCTCCGGTCATTGCCGGGCTGTGCTCCACAAGCGCGGTGATCTCTGAATACGCAAAATTTGGAGCTTCCAGTATCTTGAATACATTGAGTATATTTGCAGGAATATCCATCAAAGGAAATTTCTGTATCGCCATCTCCTGACGCAGACGCAACACCGCAGTGTCAATATCCACAAAATCTTGAAGCGGTTTGTCAGGTTGATAATGCCCCGGAAAACACCACCAGTAATCGACGTCGACGATTGAGTCATAGACGTTTGTATTCATGGCGGCAGTATTGTCTGCCGCCGGGTCGCTTTCCTGCGTTATACCTGTGTCTTCACTTTTTTCGTTCCCGATGGTTCTTTTTACTTTTCCGGGACGCGGCTTTACACGATTGACGACCCAGTCGATAAAACCCATATACTGCTCCTTTGATTTCAGGTCGTGCCTGAAAGTGTAATTCATGCCACGCCTGTTTACTTATACATTATAAAGGCTTTCTTATATATTTTCAATCTGATTTACACTAAAATCTTAAAATTGCAATTCTTTATACTTTTTAAATGGAGACAACCATAATTATCATGGAAAATGATTGACATATTTTAATTTGCTGAGTATAGTGAATTATCTTCAGCAGGATTTTTGTTCTGCTGCATTGAATTGATGCTTTACTCGAAAGGTAATATGAAAATAAAAGTTATTATATCTGTTGTCGTTATTGCAGTTGTGATGATCCTCAATGCCAATGGCGGGGAAAATAACATAATGAAGCACTCCAACCGTTTAAAAAATGAAAAAAGTCTGTATCTGCTTCAGCACGCGGAGAATCCAGTGGACTGGTTTCCCTGGGGTAAAGAGGCTTTCGATAAGGCGCGTACGGAAAATAAACCCATTTTCCTGTCCATCGGCTATTCCTCCTGCCACTGGTGCCATGTTATGGCTGATAAATGTTTTAGTGATGAGAAAGTAGCCAAGGCATTGAACGATACTTTCGTGTGCATCAAGGTCGACCGGGAAATGCGCCCGGATATTGATTACGTATATATGCAGGTCTGTCAGATGCTTACCGGAAGCGGCGGCTGGCCACTTAACGTTATGCTTACTCCGGATCTCAAACCATTTTCCGCTGCTACCTATATCCCGCCGGAAAACCTTATTAATGCCGCTCGTCAGGTTGGTTCCATGTGGAAAAGTGAACGCGAAAAACTTATCGAAAACGCTAATTCCATTACCAGCCATCTTTATGAACTGACCCAACGGAGTACCGGAACAGAGACTCTGGCTTCGGGTCTTGAAGATGACGCCTGGCGGAATTTGAAAAATATTTTTGATCCGGTCAATGGCGGCTTCGGAGGCGCGCCTAAATTTCCCGCCGCGCATCGTTTGTTGTTTCTGATGCGCTATTGGTATCGTTCCGATGATTCAGAGGCGTTGAGGATATGTGAACAGACCATTACTTCCATGCGCCTCGGCGGCGTCTATGACCAACTTAACT
>JAFGXT010000016.1 GCA_016936495.1 Victivallales bacterium | reverse complement strand
TGATTTTTAGTCGAGCAGTGAAAGTTCAGCCTCGCAAACCTGCGTCCGAAGAGGGGTCAGGGACTTGCGCCCAGCAGCACTAGTTGCAACTTATGTTATGGTATACGACGACAATACAACAGAAACGATTTTTGCCCAACTTCGTTGGAACAGCGGAGTATATTCATCGAATTTCCTGTCACGCGGAATAGCCGACTATACTTGGTGGGGACCTCCTGGTTTTACGTGGGCCTCTGCGGAATATATCCCGATTGAAACAGGAATTAGATGGAACAGCGTTTACGTTACAAAATACATCAATCCACATCCCGAGAAAAGCATTAAAAAAATCATAGCCGTGCAGAATACTTCTACTGTTAAAAGTTTTGCAATCCTCGGTATCAGTTTAAAGTCTCCGGCCCAAACATCTGTGGGAATACTGGATACCGAATCAGCATTATTATATCCCGGAGAACATCTGCCTGTTAACCTGATGTATTGGACTGCTCTTCCTGCCGGAGATATGTCCAGCAAGATACCTGTGAATATAACCAAACCGAATAAAAAGCTTAATGTCGGCGAAATTAATTTCAATATTAATGGAAAATTCGGGTATGGGAGTGGATCAATAATCATTTCAGAAAACAATATATCTCCAGGACCGGTACGTTTGCTCTGCAAAGACATATACAGTAGCCTGCTTGGACTGATGCCGACAGAAAAGAACAGTCCCAGAAAGAACAATTACACCATGATTGCCGGAGGGGCCGAATCGTCCGCTGAATTTGAACGGATGCGGAAGTTAGGATATGATGCAGTTAAAATCCAGATACCATGGACCAATAAAGAGGAACCATCCCGGGGACAGTACAATTGGTCGGAGTGGATAAAGAGAATGGAAAGAATACGTACGGCCGGATTAAACATAGAAATACGTAATCCTCGTCGTCAGGGACCTGACTGGCTTAGAAGAAATGCTTCTTTCATGTACGAAATGCGTGATGAAAAAACACAACAACTTGAACGGGAATATGACCCGGCAAATACATTTTTCAGAAATGCGTTAATCAATTATTACAGTGAAATAGGGAAACTGGCAAAACGTTTTCCAGAAGTAATAAGTATTAACGCGAACTATGGGGTAAGATTTCGTGTCGGTAATAAAAATTCTTTGTTATTTGGCACCGACCAGCTGAAGTCTTTTCGTCAGTATCTGGAGGGAAAGTATAAAATCGCGGAAATAAACTCTCAAACAAATCAGAAATTCAAAGATTTTTCAGAGATTACAGCTAAGTCGGTTATGGAAGATTCCAGCAACTGTCTATTGAATGAATACGTTCGCCACCATCAAACCCTTGGTGCTACCCTGCAATGGGATGTTGCCAAAGCGATAAGAGAGAACAGTAATGCACATTTAACTTTCAACCATCCATATAATTCAACAGAATGGACAAGAACGGGAACCCAGCTCGAAACCTATTTAAGAATTGGCAAAGAACTTGGACCTGGATCTCCTTTCCACGAAACGTCTGACCGGTACAGCCTTAGTTTTCGCAAATGGTTATGCGCCAAAACATTTTCTCTGGAATACGGAGATGAAGGGTTCCAAAACCCTCCGACTTACGAACATAATGCTTTGAGCTATCAATGGATGGCGTGGATCCAATGCTGGGATGCGTTATACTGCCAATGGTGGGGAGGAAGACCCGGAAATCAGAACGTTGCCTGGATAAAACCATACTCTAGAATGATTTACAATGCCAAGTATCTTTCAGATCCCATTACACTTTCCTTGAGTTTTGAATCGGATATCCATGAAGCCAGAGATGTCCTCAGTAAAGGACTGCATTCCACAACAGGTAATCATTACGGACTGGTAAATACTTTGCTTGGCTGTAACCTGAATGCCGCCCGATACATCTTCGATAAATTTCCCGGACAGGATAAATTTGCCTCTAAGCTTGTTATTGATGATTCAAGCAGATATATATCTGATGCTTTTGCTCAAAGAATCATTGAACATATTCAAAAGGGAGGCGTTTTTGTCACTACTCCTGAAACAGACCGTCTGAACGATTATGCTTTTTTCAAACGCAATGGTATCTGTGTCGGTAAGGATGGCAGTTTTACCGGAAATAATTTAAGTGTACTGTTTAAGGGCGAAAACCATATTCCTGAAGTCAAAATCAAGGAAATAGGAAAAGGAAAGCTGGTAATGCTGAATAAACCATACTATGCAGACTATGACCCGACCGCTCCGCCTTATTACCTGGTGTTTATGCGCAAACTGTTTGCCTCGCTGGGAAAATTTCAGCCTCTCGTTTTTTCCAGTAAACAAGGGGTATATGTTTGCCCTTACCGTACCGATAACGGCAACATTTTGCTATATGTATTTAATATTACAGCGGGAGAGAAAAAAACACAGTTAAAATTAAGAAAAAATATT
This sequence comes from Victivallales bacterium, assembly GCA_016936495.1. GTDB lineage: Bacteria > Verrucomicrobiota > Lentisphaeria > Victivallales > SZUA-371 > JAFGXT01. The sequence continues at coordinate 40,272 of JAFGXT010000016.1, read as the reverse complement.
ATAGAATCACCAATCGTTCACGATCTGAGAACAGGAAGCAATTGTTCCATTTCTTCGAATGGTGATTACTATAGTCTGGAAATAAAAGTTCCTCCGCTAAGCAGCACTGTGGTAAAATTCAAAAAAAAATAAGAGGAATCGGTGGTCGTGGTGCCGTGCATTGAAAAAGAAAACGCAGCCTCTCTAAAGACCTCAAGTTCATTTTGTTTTTCAGTTTTCATTACATATATCCAGATAAATCTTTCATGGAAGTCATTTGCATTTGCGTCCGGACGGCGGTATAATAGAGCTAAACGTTTAGGCTTAATAGCGAAAGGGGCGCCGCAATTTGTCAACCATCAAAGATATAGCTAAGTACACCGGACTTTCGGTTGCGACTATTTCCAAATATCTCAACGGCGGGAATGTACTGCCGGAAAACCGCAAACTGTTGGAGAAAGCGGTCAAAAAGCTTGATTACCGGATGAATCATATCGCCCGCGGACTCAAAACCCGAAAATCGCTCACCGTAGGCGTGCTGATTCCACGTTTAAACAATATTTTTTATTCCACGCTTATTTCACATATCGAAATCGCATTGTCGGCGGCTGGATACAGCACTATCATATGCGCCTATCAGGATGATCCGGATACGGAGCTGGCGCGGCTGGACTTTCTGCTCGGCAAAGGTGTCGACGGACTTCTGTTTATTCCGCTCGGCAGCAGTTCAAAATGTTTTAACCTGCTCACTGCCAGCAATGTTCCCGTGGTGATGGTAGACCGTACTTTTGAAGGCATTGAATGCGACGCCGTATTGTCTGACAACTTCGGAGCGGCTTATAATACCGCCGGATATTTATCGCAAAACGGACATCGCCGCATCGGCGTCATTCTCGGTCCGGAGGGGGTTTACACCGCGGATGAACGACATCAGGGCTATACTCAGGCAGTACGGGATTTTAATCTCGACCCGGAACCGGAACTGATTCAACGCGGTAATTACGGTATTGACAGCGGCAGAAGTTGTATGGAGAAGTTCCTGTCTATGAAAAATCGTCCCAGCGCGGTGTTCGTTACCAACTATGAAATGACCATAGGCGCCATTATTGCGCTGGAATACGGCAACATCAAGATACCTGACGAAGTCTCAATCATCGGTTTCGACAATCTCGAACTGGCGCAGACCATCAAACCGCCTTTGACCATAGTCACCCAACGGCTCAATAAAATAGCGGTGGAGGCGGTAAAACTTCTTCTTGACCGTCTGCGCGGCAATTCCGGCGACAATGTAACGGTGAAAAAATTCAGCACTGAACTCATAGTCCGGGATTCGGTAAAGAGAATATAGGCATCATCATTTTGTGCAAATGACTATTTATCAATCACTTCTTCCGCCAAATATTCCGGAGCGCAACAAGTAATAAAGTAAAGTCAGCAATGAGCTTACTGCCGCCGCGACGTAAGTCATAAACGCGGCATTAAGCACGGCTCCGGCGTCATGCGCCTCACGAGAACCGACTATGCCCGCTGATACCATCAGCTTTTTAGCCCGCGCGCTCGCGTCCCACTCTACCGGCAGCGTAACCAGTGAAAACAATACTGCCACGCTGAACAACACCGCTCCAATCAACACCATGCTTTGAGATTGGAGCAGAAAGCCGCCAAGAATAACGAAATATGACATATTTGATGAAATACTGGTAATCGGCACCATGGAGGTACGTAAAACCAGCGGCGCGTATGAATTCGCGTGCTGAATGGCGTGTCCAGCTTCATGACAAGCCACGCCGATGGCGGCGAGACTCTGACCCGAATAAACGTCGCGCGATAAGCGCAAAGTCCTGGTGGAAGGGTCGTAATGGTCGCTCAAAAAGCCGCTGGTCATTTCAATGTCCACATCGTTGATTCCGGCACTGCGAAGCATCTGCTGTGCCGCGCGTGCACCGCTGACGCCTGAGGACGCCGGTACGCGCGAATATTTATTGAACGTGGATTTAGTATAGAACGATGCTATCAGCGCCAGCACCAATCCGGGTAGTGCGAACAATAAATATAATGGATCAATGTAAAACATTTTATGTTTCTCCTGTACTTCCTGTTATTTGAATAACCATATTGAACTTGCATTCAAGCTCGAGGCTTATATATTAGCCCTGACTTGAGATATTATATAATTTACTTCATTTCTATAAAAATGACAGGATTTTCAGAAGAATGTTCCATAAAAAAATATTTTTTTTATCTTTAAATACATTTTTATTTATATCGGCGCTACTGCTTGACGGCTGTGGCTCCGGAGAGAATCACGTGCCCGCGTTCGATGAAAAACTTGCATGGTCACTGTGTGAAAAAGCCACCTCGATGATTCCAAGACATTCCGGCACTCCAGAAGCCAAACGTCAGGCGGAATTCATCGCCCGTACCGCCAGCGATTTCGGTGCTGATGTGGAAATAGACACATTCAAGACGATCACACCGGTGGGAGAACTGGAATTCAATAACGTCATAGCCAGAATCCAAGGAAAAAGCGAACAGTACCTTATCATCGGCTGTCATTATGACGCAAAAAAACTCTTTACTTCAAAACCGTTTTACGCCGCGAACGACGGCGCTTCCGGCGTGGGAGTGCTGCTGGCAATGATCAAAGCCATTGCTGACGCTCCCGTAAAACCTTATTATTCATTGCGTTTTGTGTTCTTTGACGGAGAAGAATGTTTTTATGAATACGGGGAAAATGACGGACTTTTCGGCAGTAAATATTACTGCGCCAAATTGAAAGCTTCCGGCGACCTGAGACGATGCCGCGCAGTGATAATCGCAGACATGGTCGGAGATAAGGATCTGGGCATAACGCTTTCACCTGACACCCCGCGCGAGATGTCGGAATTGTGCTTTGCGGTGGCAGATAAACTTGGCTACAGAAAGTATTTTTCCTGGAATAAGTTCAATATCATAGACGATCACACACCGTTTATGCAGGCAGGCGTACCGGCTATAGATTTGATTGATTTTCAATATGGTCAGAACAACTTCTACTGGCACACCATTCAGGATACACTGGACAAAATGAGTCCTGAAAGCCTGAAAACAGTCGGTAAAATAATCCTTAAAATGATCTACACCATAAAATGAGCATGATAAATATGGAAGTAAAAAACAAATCAAAACGCCGCAGGCGCCGCCGACCCTTGATATACGCGATACTTGTAATCATCATCGGCATGAGCTTATGGATTCACGGGCGTTACGATATGGGAAGAAAAGAGCAGACTTTGCTGACAGGGTCTTTCGCGGTGTTTGTGCAGGAAAAAAATCTCAAAGGGATTATTGAGGCGGATAAACTTGAAGACATTGCTGATAAAGGCGACGGCACGGTCAGTTTTGTACTTAAACTGAAAGTCAATGACCCGAAACGGCTCAACGCTATGATCGTTAAACTTGAACGTTTTCCATTCCGGGGCGCCATGTTTGACAAATATGCCCGGACGTCCGACTTTGGCTTTATAAAAAATACCGATGTTCATGCCACCGCACTTATCGTACGTGACGGCATGAACACCTGGCTTATCGGCGATAACTGGCGTTTGTAATTATATCAATCCCTGAACGCTTTGGGCTTGCCCAGTATCTCGTTTGCGACTACAGCCATACGGATATTGTTTCTTACGAAAGCGCCGTAGTCATAATTGCTGTAGGCATGACGGACTTTGGGAGGTCGGGATTGAGGCGCGACCACGGCTGAAGCCGGAGGCTGAATATTATGTTCCGGCTCATGGAATTTAACCGTAGCGGGAGGAGCAACAGGAGCGACCGACTCATATGCCTGCTCATAGCTTTCGTATTGAAAGATATCCTCAGTATACTCTTCTTCGTCATAATCTTCGCTATATTCATCCTGAATATCCGGTTCGGGCTTGGGAGCTTTATCCTTCGAGCCCCACGGAATCGCAGTTTTTCTGAATTTGCTGAAAGAGCTGATCAGAGACGCTACGATAAAGACGATGAATATGAGTAGTTCAATATGTTTTTCCATAACCGCAATTCCACGTTATTCGTGTTCAAACTGTTTCTCGACCGGCAGAGCAATGGATTTTCTCATATCAGTATCGGCCATCACGTTTTTCATCTTATAGTAATCCATGATGCCAAGCTTACCCAGCGCGAGAGCCTCGGAAATAGCCATCGGGATTTCGGCTTCGGCATCAACAAGTTTCGCCTGCATCTCGCTGATACGGGCTTTCATTTCCTGTTCCTGCGCCACCGCCATGGCGCGGCGTTCTTCGGCTTTTGCCTGAGCAATATCCTTGTCCGCATAAGCCTGTGCCATTTGTAGCTCGGCACCGATGTTCTTGCCCACGTCAACGTCGGCAATATCGATAGAGAGTATTTCGAAAGCAGTACCGGAATCAAGACCTTTTTCCAACACTACTCTGGAAATGGAATCAGGATTTTCCAGTACGTTTTTATGGCTGAGCGCGGAACCAATGGTAGTAACAATACCCTCACCCACACGGGCGAGAATGGTTTCTTCACCCGCGCCACCGACCAAACGGTCAATGTTGGCTCTGACCGTAATTCTGGCAATGGCGTGAAGCTGGATACCATCCTTGGCAACGGCAGTTACCAGCGGAGTCTCGATAACTTTTGGATTTACGCTCATCTTGACCGCGTCCAGTACGTTACGTCCGGCGAGGTCAATGGCGGTCGCTCTGGCGAGCGACAGCTCAATGTTTGCCTTATCTGCGGCGATCAAAGCGAAAATAACGCGGAAAACATTACCTCCCGCAAGAAAGTGAGCTTCCAGGTCATTGGAAGACACCTCCAAACCTGCTTTTTTAGATTGTATCATGGTTGACAGAATAGTTTGAGGAGGAACCCTGCGCAACCTCATCCCGACCAGCGAAAAAATGCTGATGCGAACGCCCGAAAAACACGCCGCGATCCACAATGGAATAGGTATTACCACCGAAAAAAGCACAATAAAAGCAATCAATAATACTATCAGAACAATAATTATAGGTGTGGTCATTATGTATATCTCCCTGATTCTATTATATTTTTACGCTGTCGCTTCTGAACGCCTGAGCGATCGCCAGAGGAATCTGAGCTTCCATTTCGGTGAGTTTGGCTTTCATCTCACTGATACGGGCTTTCATTTCCTGTTCCTGAGCCACCGCCATGGCGCGGCGCTCTTCGGCTTTTGCCTGAGCTATATTCTTATCGGCATTGGCCTGGTCGGTCTGAAGCTGAGCTCCAATGTTCTTGCCAATATTGACGTCGGCAATGTCAATGGAGAGGATCTCGAACGCTGTACCTGAATCAAGTCCTTTGGCTAGAACCACTTTGGAAATGGAATCAGGGTTTTCCAGAACATTTTTATGTTGCGTCGCCGAGCCGATGGTGGTAACAATACCCTCGCCCACACGTGCCAGAATGGTCTGTTCTCCGGCGCCGCCGATCAGACGTTCAAGATTGGCTCTGACCGTAACTCTGGCAATAGCTTTGACCTGAATACCATCTTTTGCCACCGCCGCGACTTCGGGAGTCTCGATTACTTTGGGGTTTACGCTCATCTTGACCGCTTCCAGAACGTCACGTCCGGCAAGGTCAATGGCGGTCGCCCGCTGTACCGACAAATTCATATTTGCTTTATCTGCCGCCACCAGCGCGTCCACCACTCTATGTACATTGCCGCCGGCAAGATAATGAGCCTCAAGTATATCAGAAGTAATATCCAGTCCCGCCTTCTGCGCCTGAATCAGAGCATTTACGATGACTCGTGCCGGCACCCGGCGCAAACGCATACCGATTAACGAAAACAGACTTATTTTGACGTTGGCGAATATCGCCGCGAGCCAGTCCCGTACCGGAATGAAAGCGATGAATAAATACGCGACCGCCAGCACACACAGGATCAGCGCCACCATGGCGACAGTTCCCGCACTTACTTTAGCGGCACCCATAACATACATTGTCATAATCCCCATTTGTTTTTTCTCCTTTGATGATTTTAGACTATTTTCTTAACTTTTATTTGAAACCCTTCCAATGCCATCACCTCAACCGTTTCACCACGATCGACAAAATCCCCCTCGGTGGTGGCGTCATAACGTTTTTCCTCGATCACCACCACGCCGGCTGGACGCAATGCCGTATGTGCCGTCCCGCGCATGCCTATCAATTGCTGCTGTTCCTGATGCGGCGCCGAATAACCCTTGCTGCGAAGCTGACTGGTATCCAGCTTCAAATGCTTGAACAAACTGGACTTAGGCAATACATATATGGTCAGCAATATCATAATGACGGCGGAAGCCAGGAAAGATAATCCTATGACGTTCGCGGCGGTGTCGAGGTTTTCCACCCCGAAAGCTCCGAACAAAGATATAATCATGCACCCTATCCCCAGCACCCCGACAATGCCGAAACCGGGAATAACGAACAACTCCAGACACAACAATATCAACCCGACAAAGAAAATAACGATCGGCCCCCAGTCAGACGCGCCCGAAGCTGTATGTCCGAGAAAAAATAAAGTCAACGCAGTGATTCCCAAAGCCCCAGGCACCCCGAAACCCGGCGTCCTTATTTCAATATATATTCCCAATATACCCAATACCAACAGTGTCCCCGCCAGAGCCGGATGCGCCAGGAAAGCGATGATCTGTTCAAGCGCGTTCTTTTTCATCACCGTTATTCGGCAATTCCCCAGTCCAAGCTGGCGCAGGAGATCATTTCTGTTCTCGCAGATATAATCCACCACCTTGAGCTTTTTAGCTTCGGCGGCGGACAAGGTCAGCGGCGATACTTTGTCATGCGCTATACCGTCTTCCTTGACCGTTAACTTTTGATAGGGATCCGCCATCGCCCTGATGACACGTACCGGACGGCCATTTTTTTCCGCCAGCACCTGAAGGACTTTAAAATATACCGTCAGGAATTTCTGGTCGGCAAGACGTTTATCCTTTTCGGATATTTGCTGATCTCCACCACGGGAACCGCTTTTCTTTAACTCCTCAAGAATTTTTTCCAGAGTGGAAGTGTCTTTCGGTGATTTCTTTTTTTCTTCTTCCTTTTCAGCTTTTTTTGCGGGCGTGTCTTTAAGCGGCTCTTTTTCCTTTTCGGCAACGTCAGAATCATCGGCTACCGGACGGACGCCGCCCATGGCAATCTGCATCGGCATGGCGTCCCCGATCACCCCATGAGGATTTATCGCTATCCGGTTAGCGCCGAGAGCAATGATCATTCCGGCGGAAATGCCTTGCGGATTTAAATATACTATCACCGGCACCGCAGACTTTGACAGCATCGACACATATTTCAACGCTACATTCACCTGACCGCCAGGCGTATCCAGTTCCACAATGACCGCTTTTATATTATCCCGCTGCGCCTTGGCAAGTATCTTTTTCAAAAACAACATATCCTGAAAAGATATTTCTTTGAAATCGCTGAACTGCGGCACAAAATATACTTCATCCGCGGCGCTGTCCGAAAACAGCACCGTATCCGGCGCCGCTCCAAAACATATTGCCGCGAAAAACATCAGTATCCCTGACAGCGTAACCGATATGATTTTCTTCATATAATATTCCCTTTCGCTCAAACGATGTTATTATTCCAAAACAGAAAGCTGATTTTTTATCAGCAATACGTCCCATATTTTTGCAATGGCGTCAGCGTCGATATTCATATGTCTGCCAAAATCGCGAAGCATCTGCTGCTCTTCACTTTTCAATACACCATCGGTCATAGCCGTTTCCAACATATTCGCGTAAAAACATAGGCTCTGTTGTGAATCCAGTGAGAGACCGTCCAAAAACTGTTGAAAATCATGATTGTGATAATAATCCACCGCGGCATTGTAAAGTTGAGTATTACCGGAGCATACCTTCAGCATAGCGCGCTGTTCAAGCTCGCTGACTTCACCATCTCCGGCGGCAATGTACACCATTCCAACAATAAGCTTGCCCGTAAGCGACAATTCTCCGGGGTCATTCATCTCTGTAGCGGGCACCGCCGCCTCTGGAGCATATTCGCCAGCCACTTTCAGCAGCGTCCCGGCGTTGTCCTCTTCCGCGCAGGAAAGTTTGATACAGAATTCCTCATCACCATAAATCAGCTTAAGTAATAAACTGAAATGTTCTTTTTGCAGGGAAATATCTTTAATGCTGGAAAAATCCATAATGTCAAAATTGTAATCCCCACCGCCAAAACCGCGCTCCAGTAAGTACACTTTATCAGCATATACCAGTAAATAGCTCTCGCCCGGTTTGGAATTAAACGCGCCGCTGCCGCGAATACTGCACAAGGGTTCATTGCCGTTTTCCTGCGCCAGCACCGTTTGCCTGGCCTTGTCGGGAAGAAATAAAAAGTCCATCTGCGCCTCCTCTATGATATTGTCCACTATAAGCATATCAAGCTAAACCATTCCCCTCCGGAACGGAATCGATTCCCTGCCCTGCGGCAGATACCGCCATCATACTGAACAAATCTATTATACTTATTAATAATAACTTTTGCGGGAGAATTTGCAAGTCTTTATTCGGTATTGTCCTGATCTTCTCTGAACCGCCCGAAGTGAGCACGGAGGCGACTGCGGATAATACCTTCTCTGCTGTTTGATTTTACCAGATTATTAAGATCCACACCGGTTTCCTTTTTGTAACGTTGGATCAGGGCCTCAGTATCTATCTTGGCGGTTTCGGGCATCTCTTTGGCTTCCGCCTGAATTTTCTCCACCTCTTTCGGATAACGTTCTTTAAGCTTCGCCATTATTTCTTTGTGCGTTTTACTTGCTTCTTTTTTCTCCCTGGCTTTTTTCACTCCACGGGCGATCCGGGCATAAATAAAGGCATTTCCCAGCTCACCATCGGCATAAACCGTACACGTAAAACCGCTAACCAACAGGAATATCAATGTTTTATAAAAGTGTGTTCCGGCAATCATGATAATAATCCTCTTATATTTCCCCTGAATAAAATCTAATATTAAAACTTAACCCCTTTTTGCGTATTTTCCATAGCGTTAATCAGAAAATCATTATTAAAAAGATATGGACAAAATCTTCTATTAGGCGGCGTTGCAGGATTGATATAGTACGATTATTGTTCCGGGAAATATCCCATTCCAGGCGCGGTTCTCCCCGAGGGACTTCACGCAAACGCTCCTATTTTACACTTGGAATAGGAATTTTTCTTATCTTTTTTTTGCATTTCGCGTTTGCCGCGCTATATTAATTATTTATATAGTTGTTTCAGAGTTGTTTACGGTGAAGAAAGTCGTAATATGTGGAACAGCCGCTGTCAATATCCAGGCGCAAACGCCGGGGGCTTGACACCAGCTATTCCGCTATATATATATTACTGCTACTGACGCCGGGATAATTCCGAAACTGCCGTTTATTCAAAGGTGGATTGTATCCACACAAATCGTCCGGGCACGAGATAAATCACGATTCCCGGTCAAAATTAAGGAAATGTCATAATATGGCAGACGAAAAGAAAGTAGTAATAGAACTCGCTCCGGGGAAAACCATTGAGATTTCAACCGGAAAAATGGCAAACCTCGCCAATGGCTCATGCATCCTGAAAATGGGCGATACCCAAATACTGGTAACGGCATGCTCCGGTCCGGCAAGACCCGGCTCCGACTTTTTCCCGCTTCAGGTAGATTATCGTGAAAAATATTGCTCCGCCGGTAAATTTCCGGGCGGATTCATTAAGCGCGAAGGCCGTCCTTCAGACAAGGAGATCCTCACCTGCCGCATGACTGACCGCCCTATCCGTCCGCTCTTCCCCAAAGGTTTCTTTGATGAAGTCCAGGTACAGGCGCTCACTCTTAGCTGCGACGGCGAAAATGATCCGGATGTATTGTGTATGCTCGGTTCTTCCGCCGCGCTGATGCTCTCTGATCTGCCCTTCATGGGGCCGATCGGTTCCGTCAGAATCGGTATGATCGACGGTGAGTTCGTGGTCAATCCGACCAGAAGTGAAATGGCAAAAAGCCGTCTTGAACTGATTTATTCCGGTATCGAAGACAAAGTGATCATGATCGAAGGTGAATCCGACCAGATCACGGAACAACAGCTTGAAGACGCTATGCGTTTCGCTAATGAAATCGTCAAAAAAATGATTGCGGGTCAGATTGAACTGTCAAAAATAGCCGGAAAAGCAAAAAAAGAACCGACATTGCATCTGGTTCCGGCAAACGTCGAAGCCGCGCTTTATGACGCCTGCAAAGATAAAATCGAAGCCATCTGCATCATCCCCGGCAAAGCCGAACGTTGCGAAGCTCTCGACGCCTTGCGCAATGAAGCCAGCGTGAAAGTAGCGGAAACGGTTACTGATCTTACTCCTGAAAATCTTGAACTGGAAATACGCAAAGGCTTTGATGATCTGGTAAAAGCAACCACCCGCAAAGCTATTCTGGAAAAAAATTATCGTCCAGACGGACGCGGTCTTGAAGACCTCCGCCCTGTAACCAGCGAAGTCGGATTGCTCCCGGTCGTACACGGTAGCGGACTCTTCTCCCGTGGCGAAACTCAGGCTCTGGTAATCGTAACCCTCGGCGGGGACAAAGATTCCCAGACCGGTGATTCCATCACCGGCGAAGCCGAAGAGAAAAAATTCTATCTGCATTACAATTTTCCGAACTACAGTGTAGGCGAAGTCGGCAGAATCATGGGTCCTGGACGTCGTGAAATTGGACACGGCAATCTGGCGGAACGCTCCGTCAAACAGGTCGTTCCGAAAGATTTCCCCTATACCATACGTTGCGTATCCGAAGTCATGTCCTCCAACGGCTCCACCTCAATGGCAAGCGTATGCGGCGCAACTTTGGCAATGATGGATGCCGGCGTTCCGATCGTCGCTCCAGTCGCCGGTATTTCCTGCGGACTGGTTACTGATGAAGCAAATAATAAAGAACTGCTCCTGACCGACATCATTGGTGCGGAAGACCATTTCGGTGACATGGACTTCAAGGTATGCGGCACCCGTACCGGAATCACCGGATTCCAGCTCGACCTGAAGCTGCCGGGCATCTCCATTGACTTGCTCGCCAAAGCCATGGTACGCAACAACACCGCCAGAATGCAGATACTTGATAACATGGAAACATGTATCTCTGCGCCCCGCGCCGAGATCAGCCCCAACGCTCCGCAGATGGCTGTTATGAAAATCAATCCGGAGAAAATCGGTGCCCTGATCGGTCCCGGAGGAAAGAACATCAAAGGCATTACCGAAGAAACTAATTCGGAAATAAATATTGATGATGACGGCACTGTAAAGATATATGCAAAAGACATGGCGACACTTGAGAAAGTAAAATATCTTGTCGATTCATGCACCGCTGAAGCGGAAATAGGCAAGCTCTACCGCGGAACCGTCAAGGCTATTAAAGACTTCGGCGCGTTTGTCGAGTTCATGCCGGGTCAGGAAGGACTGTTGCATATCTCAGAAATGGCGGATTATCGTGTCAATCAGGTTACAGACATCTGTAATGTTGATGATAAAGTTACGGTAAAGGTTCTGGACATTGACCAGAACGGCAGAGTGCGCCTCAGCCGCAAAGCCGCTTTGGCGGAAATGGATAAGTAAAATATTACTTTTCCGTTTAAATAAAACGGATATCAAAGAACGGTCTGACGGCCGTTCTTTTTTAGCATTTCAGGCGGGGTGTCGGCAAAAAACTGATTTTCGTATAAAAATCATTTGCAAGCGATGCTTAACGCTGTATATTACAGCTCTTTAACGCGTATATACAGCCCTCAAGCTAGAAAATATATATAAAGTAAAACTAAAATAATTTTGGAGTGATAACAACATGTATGCAGTTATAGAAACTGGCGGCAAGCAGTATAAGGTAGTTCAGGACGAAGTTTTCGCGATCGAGAAACTCGAAGGCGAAGCTGGCACTAAAGTCTCTTTTGACAAGGTCATCGCGGTCGGCGAAGAAGGCGGAGAACTCAAATTCGGCCCCGACGCGGCAAGCACCAAAGTCGAAGCAGAGATATTAGATCAGTTCCGTGGAGAAAAACTTACTGTTTTCAAAATGAAAAGACGTAAGGGCTTCCGCAAGAAGAACGGACATCGTCAAAACCTCACATCCGTAAAAATCACCGCCATAAGCGCTTAAAAATTGGTGTCGGGAGATATCCACTTATATGAAATATGATAAGAACAACGCATTGCTTGAAAGCCATATCGATGGAATAAAACTTATTGCCCGCGGAAAAGTCAGAGATATTTATGATCTAGGAGACAGTCTACTGTTCGTCGCCAGTGATAGGATAAGTGCGTTTGATGTTGTCATGCCCAACGGAATACCTCAGAAAGGCAAATTGCTCACTCAGGTGTCTCTGTTCTGGTTCGAATATATGAGTTGGATTCCTAATCACCTTATTACGGCGGACATGAGTTCACGCCCGGAACTGAAGGATTATGCCAATGACCTTCAGGGGCGCGCCATGATTGTGAAGAAAGCCAAACCGCTGCCCGTTGAATGCATCGTTCGCGGTTACCTTATCGGCAGCGGCTGGAAAGATTATCAGAAAACCGGAATGGTGTCAGGCATAAAATTGCGCGATGGATACCGTCAGGCGGAAAAACTTGACGAAGCGTTGTTCACCCCCTCCACCAAAGCGGAACAGGGCGACCACGACGAAGCTATTTCATATGAACAGGTCATTGAACTTATCGGAGCGGAAAAAGCTAAAAAGATCAGAGATCTGTCTCTGAAAATCTATAATACCGCCGCCGATTACGCCCGCACCAAAGGCATAATTCTGGCTGATACTAAGTTTGAATTCGGCGAGATCGATGGCGAAATAATCCTGATCGACGAAGTGCTCACTCCTGATTCAAGCCGCTTCTGGCCTGCGGAGCAGTATGAAGTAGGATGCAGTCCGCCAAGTCTGGATAAACAGTATGTTCGTGATTATCTGGAAACGCTCAGCGACTGGAATAAAGAGGCTCCCGGCCCGGTTCTTCCTGAGGAAGTAGTTCTCAAAACCAGCGAAAAATACTTGAGCGCATACAAACAGCTCACTGGAAAAGAACTGAAGTAAAATTCAGTTATTATATATAGTGGCGGTCTCATTCGAGACCGCTTTTTTTATTGTTACGGCACAATCGCGCCATGAGCCTGTAACAGAGCGCGCACCTCGCCCAAAGACACAGTGCCGGGAGAAATGTGTTTACGTGCCGCCACTGCCGCCACCGCCCCGGCGCTTTGCCCCATCGCCATACATGACGCCTGTACCCTTAACGCTGAGTTCGCCAGTTGATCGCTGGATACACAACGTCCGGCAACCAGTAACCGTTGGCTTCCCCGGGGAATCATAGCCCTGAGTGGAACCGTGGGAACAACTCCCGTTTCAAGGGGGACGCAATGTAAGCCTTCATGAGTATTGAGATGAAGGTCAAGCGGATAAAAAGCATAAGACAGCGAATCATCCCATACCTTGCCGGAACGGTAGTCGTCCGTGCTGATAGTCAATTATCCCGCTATTGTCGCCCCTTCGAGGATACCGCATTCGGGCGCAATGTATTCCAGTTGCAATTCCGACAAGCCGGAACATGAACGTAAAAAACGATACAGCCGCAATACCGCCGCTCTGGCATCTTGCTCCATCCGGCTGCGACCGGAACTGCTTGCGGGGTCTTCCTCTGCCCGGACATGAATGCAGTTGGAACCATGATTGCGCAAAAATGTGATTATAGAACCGGACATGCCGGTATCAAGTCGTGTCAGACGTCCAGTCGCCATAGCTTTATGAAATACGGCTTCTATCGCTTTTTCGTCGAGCGTAGCCGGATCATATCCGCCGACCCGGATCATCGGGGTGCAGGGTTGGATCTCACTGTTGCGACGTAATTTATAACCAGCGAGTTCAACCGCGTTGGCGTCGCCGGAAGCGTCGATCAATACGGTGGTATTGACTGTACTTAGACCTTCGCGTCCGCAAAGCGTCAGTCTGACATTGTCGGCGTCTTCTTTTACCGTGGCAACCATAGTGTGATAGCTAACGCTTACATGAGTCTGGCGCAACGCTTCGTCCAGAATACAGGTGTAAAGAGGAGCGTTTACGGGAATCTGCAACTGCCAGTGCCGATATGTCTCCCATTTACTGAAGTCAGGTAGTACACCTCCGGCTTCGGCGACAGTCCGCGTCACCAGTTCCCAGCCTATTCCGGCAATGACCTGCCGTCCCCAGGCATGAAACAAACCTGGAAAATCCACCCCGCCGGAAGTGGCGGTTCCACCCGGCTGTCCCGTTTTTTCTATCAATAAGGTCTTCGCTCCGGCTCGTGCCGCCTGTATCGCGGAGATTACTCCAGAAGTACCGGCGCCGACCACCGTAACATCATAATCAATATGCATCATTATTCTCCATAAAATGGCTTTGATTATTGTAATTATACAGCGTAAACAATGATTGACAATTCACTAATAAGCTGTATTTATATACTTTAAAGCTGAAAACAGGATTATATTATCATGAACAACAATGCCATTGAGGATAGAATAGAAATCGCGCTAGCCGCACTGGAGAAGCGTTTCGGGGTGAGCGTTACCTTGCATGATCTGCGTGGAACGCTGAGACGTCCGGCGGGAAAAATCCTGTTACAGCGACGCAATATTCACCGTCATCCCTGCTGTATGGTACAGCGTTATGATCATCCGGACTGGGATGTGCGCTGCTATCGCGATTGTTTTACCAACTGCAAAATAGAAGCGGCAAAACAAGGACGTCCTTATCTCAAAACATGCTGGAAAGGGCTGACCGAAATAGTCATTCCGTTGTTAGAAGAGGAATTGCATTTAATGACGCTGTTTGCCGGCGTGTTCAGAACTCCGGAAGGGGAATCCGGTTCGGAATTTCCAATTTCAGACAATAAATATCTTAATTCCTATCGTGCTCTGCCCCTTGTCGATACAGATGAATTGCGGCATCTGGGCGAAATACTTTCTTTGGTTGGCGCGGGCATACTCTCGATCATTGATTCCGACGCATCCGGAACGGATACCGAAAATACGCGAAACGCGGCTATCCGTCGTTATCTCCGACTTCATGCGCACGAAATGATTACATTAGCGGACTTGGCGCGTTATCTGCATTTGTCTCCGTCACGCGCCAGCCATGTGGTCAAAGAGCAAACCGGACTGGCTTTTCAGGATTTGCTGCTGGAGGAGCGAATGTTGCGATCCCGGCAATTGCTGGAGTTCTCGCCGGGATCGCTGGAGGAGGTCGCGGAGACGCTGGGATTTGCCAATGTTTCCTATTTCAGCCGGGTGTTTAGACGCTGTCATGGCTTGCCGCCGGGAGAATTTCGCAACCGGGTCAGGATTAGAACAACATAAATATTATTTTGTGGACGTTTCTATTTTTTCCGCACGGGTTCTCCGGAACCTGCCGGGGGGAAGTCCGAAAAACCGCTTGAATGTTTTGTTGAAATAATATACATCGTTCAGCCCTATCGCGTCGCATACATCCTCAAGTGTACTTTCAGAAGAGGTCAACAGAACTCTGGCGCGCAGCATTCTTTCGCGCATGACCAGATCACTGAACGAACTGCCAAAATATGTCGACACCAGATGACTGGCGCGCGACGGAGATAAATTCAGGTGCCGGGCAAGATCACCAAGTTTAAAATCACCACGGTGAACATTGTAATGAATGTAACTCTGTATTTGATCTTTACGGGATGCAGACGGAGGGTTCAACCCATGACGGTCGTTCATATAATGCACAATGCCATGCCCGGTGAATAGCAATATCCGGTAATATTCATCCAGCTTGACCGTGTCTATTGGTGGTATTGCGGCATACATTTCCGTCAATTCTTTATGGTTTGCCAGCTCATTTGGATAATTCTCTTCGTGCTGGAACAATCCTCCGAACAACGTCAACATATGGGTCTCTGCCCGGGCAATGGGCACTACCAGTTCGCTGACCCCTTTCCAGCAGTCTTTAACAAAAGGTCTGAGCTCCCGGGCGGCAAGAGGTTCGACATTGCTGAAACAGTCACGGTAACAATTTTTGCCCCATTCATTATAAGTGTATCTGCCTGATACGCAGTATGGATGACAATGCAGATGCCTGCCGGGAAGCAGGCTTTCGCCGTTTTTGTCCCTGAGCAGGCCGTGCCGGTCGTGTACAGTGATGCTTATACCCAGAAGCGATTCGACCGAAGTCAAAGTCTTTTCCAGATATTCACCGGTATTGTCTTCAGATATTTTAGAGATAAAATACATAATCATCACGTTTTCAGCATTATAATACAAAATTACAGCATATTGCTTCATTGTCAAGCCTTATCCGCCGCAGTATTATATATATCATTATGTTAATTTGAATTTCGAGGAGATATTTATTATGGATTTTTGTATGGAAGCGGAACGCAAGGTGCCGGTATCCGGCGAGTATGACATCATTGTATGCGGCGCGGGTCCGGCGGGCGTGTGTGCCGCCATCGCCGCCGCCAGAAATGGCGCTAAAACCTGCCTGATCGAGTTGAAAGGCTGTCTGGGGGGCACCTGGACGGCAGGCTTGCTGGCGTGGATAATCGATCATGGCAATAAAAATGGCATTATCGCGGAGCTGATTGGAGAACTGTGTGCCATTAGCGGAAGGGAATACGATCGCGACAAATCCATGCCTTTTGACGTAGAGGATATGAAATACTTGCTGGAGAGCAAATGTATCGACGCCGGCGTGGATATACGTTTGCATACTGCCATAACTGCCGTGGTAAAAAAAGACGACTCTACTTTGGATTGCGTCATCACCGAATCTAAATCCGGGCGGGAAGCGTGGCGGGCTCAGGTCTTCATCGATGCTACCGGAGACGGCGATTTGGGAGCCAAAGCCGGATGCCGTTTTGCCGTAGGCAATCCCGACACCGGACTCACTCAGCCTATGTCATTGCTGTGCCTGATGACAGGAATAAAGCTTGAAGACGTAAAAGACGTTACCAACGGGTATTGCGCCGACTGGCGGGAAGGAAAACTCGCGCTGAAGTCGGAGATGAACCGTGGCGGCGTTGATCCCAGCTATGGCTTTCCCACAATATTTCATCTGGTGGATGATGTTTTTCTGATGATGGCAAATCATCAATACAAGGTGTCGGCGTTGAGCGCTGACGACGTTACCCGTGCCACGCTCACTGCCAGGAAAGAGATACGGAGTCAGATTCAGGCTTTGCGTTCGCTGGGCGGACGCTGGAAAAATCTGCGCCTGATCGCCACCGGAGAACAAATCGGTGTCCGCGAAGGACGTCGTATCAAAGGTTTGTACGAGCTCACGCTGGAGGACATGATCGCCGGGGCGGAGTTTGACGATGCAGTCTGCAAATGTCGTTTTGGAATAGACGTTCATGCTACTGATCCGACAAAGGACAAAGGCATCGAATCCAGCGGCAAATATAAGGTCAAACCTTATGATATTCCTTTGCGCTCGCTTATAAGCGCGGACGTTGGCAATCTGATGATGGCAGGCAGATGCATCAGCGGGGATTTCTTTGCTCATTCCAGCTACCGGGTTACGGGCGACGCTGCCGCGATGGGCGAAGCCGCCGGACATGTCGCCGCTCTAGCAGCGCGTGAGCATATCAGTCCCGCCGCCGTAAAATTCAGCAAATAACCGTAAATAAGAAATAACACTGGAGAGCTCTTCGGTGTTTCTTCTTCATTTTAAGCTATAACTCAACTTTTTTATCATTTCACACCTGAAATTGCGGATAAATCCATAAAAAAACTAAAAAAAAGCTGAAAAAGCTTGACAGTAGTGCTATCTTTTGTATATTCAGCACTTCTCTTTGTCGGGCGCAAAGAGATGAAAAGCAATGTTTTGTATATTATGATTTCGTGGTGAAAACAGTACGCCTCCGGATATTGTAATGTGAACTGGAAAAAAAGGAGAGCAAAAATGTTACTTAAAGTCGGAGATAAACTCCATGTCCTCATCAGGAGGAAATTTGAAAAAGACATCCGCCGTCACATGATCGGCATGGTGGAAAACGCTTCGGAAAACGCGGTGGTCGTCCTCGGACGCAAAGCAGTGTATAACGGTACCAAGGCGAATTATATCATCATCAATGACCTTTCGTCACAGGTCGTGTCCCTTACTGACAACGGCAATATCATCACGGTATTGCCGGATGACGTCAATCTGGATGATCTACATTACAAAGTCAGTCCGGGGAAAACCCTTCTTACCGATGGTAAGAACTACACTTTGCGGATCAATGACGCAGGAATGAATTCTTAAGTAAATACAAAAAAAGACCGGATTTTCATCCGGTCTTTTTTTTGGGTAAATTACACGACGGAGAAATCGTCTTTACCAGCTCCGCACTCGGGACAGACCCAGTCGTCCGGGATATCCGCGAACGCGGTTCCCGGTTCAATGCCGTTGTCAGGATCTCCGATTTCAGGATCATAAATGTATCCGCAAACATCACATGCGTACTTTTCCATGTGCCCTTCTCCCGTTTGAAAGATTATTGTTGTATTGCCGGCGGAAACGCCGACTGTTTAGTAAGAATAATGTATCATACGCAAAAATCAACCCTTTTTATCAATCTTTCATCAATAACCCGTCTATGCCACCGGCATTAGTCCCGGCTGATGATGATCCGGTCGTCGATCAGACTGACTTTTACACTGCGAGTGAAGCGGCGGGGAACCCCGTAGTCTTTAAAATTAAGCAGTTCCATTTCCGCCAGCGTTCCGTGGAATATTTTATCAACCAGCGGCAGTACTATTTTATTAAAGTCGAAGCCAGCTACTTTTTCAAGAGCGCTGACGTTTTCCAGTCGGGGCGCCAGCAACAGCAGCCGACCTTCGCGTATCATAAGACTGAATGAACAAGACAGACCGCTGCGGAATGGCACAGACACCGCGCCCTCCTTCCATATGCCTCTGATATACAATTCCAGTCCGATACGATGCTCTCCGATGCCGACGCCGATACGCGGGTCAAGCAACTGGAATTCAATATTACGATTCCACAAGCGTCCCTCTTTGCTGAAGTCTCCGGATACCGGAAAACGGTTTTCAAGCAGTTTTTGGACAAAGTGGCAAGGTATACGAAAACGACCGAATATCCTCAGCAAAACAAACCCGGAGGAAAGCCATAAAGCGATAAATAGTTTTTTCATCTTCTCTCCCTTATTGAACTGGACGGCATATGGGGATCCGTCGGCTGGATGTTAAGATAGCGTAAAGTTCTTTCCGCGATATTTTTAAAGGCCGGTCCGGTAACCACCCCGCCGTAATGTCGTTTTTGCGGTTCATCGGCAATCACCACCAAAACAAATTCCGGATTATCGGCAGGGGCAAAGCCAGCGAATGACGCAAAATAGCGGGTATTGGAATAATGTTTACCCTCCCATTTTCTTGAGGTGCCGGTTTTGCCAGCCACTTCATAACCGGGTATGGCCGCCTGCCTGGCGGTTCCGCCCTGACGGGTTACCAATTTCATCATTTCGATCATTTTCCGGTGGGTCGCAGGGTCGCGATATATTTTATGAGCTTCACGAACCGGATATTTTACAGTTATCCCTGTATCGGGATTTTCGACGCGATCCACCAAACGCAAACTCACCAGTCTACCACCGTTAGCCAAAGCGCAATAGGCACGGGCAAGCTGTACCGGTGAGCAGGAGACTCCGTAGCCCATCGGGAAACGTGTTATAGACAAACCATCCCAATTTTTCGGTGAGATCAGTCGACCGATGGTTTCAGGCTGCAACGGAATACCGGTACGTTGTCCGAAGCCAAAAGCGCGTAAAGTATCATAGAGCAGTTGCGGTCCCATCATCAGAGCGATTTTGGCGGTACCGATATTACTGGATTTCTGGACTATACCGGCGACGTTCATCATGCCATGCGGACTGGTATCGCTAAGGCTTTTTCCGCAGTAAAACCATATTCCTTTTTCGCAGTCAATCATAGTCTGAGGGTTTACGATATGTCTGTCTATGGCGCCGGAGATGGAAATAGGTTTCATGGTAGAGCCGGGCTCAAGGGTGTCGGAAATAAAACGCATCCGGTAGGCGTCGGAGGTCATGGTGGATCGGTCATTAGGGTTGAACGTAGGCCGTTGAGCTATCGCCATAATATTGCCATTACGGGGGTTGACCATAATCGCATATGCCGCCTGCGGTTGCCATTCCGCCATGAGCTTGTCCAATTCCTCTTCCAGTATCGACTGAATGGGTTCCTGAATAGTAAGATAGATATTCACTCCGTCGTTTACGCTCTGTCGGTGTTGAACAGCCAGAGGCACGCCATCACGCGAGCGCTCATACTGATATACACTGTCGGAGGGAGAGATCACTTTATTAAAAAATTTTTCGATGCCCAGCTGGGCTATAAGCTGGTCGCGTTCGATATTGGTGAAGCCGAGGATATTGGCGAGCAATTCGTTTTTCGGATAAAACCGCTGAGAATGTTCTTTGAAAGATATGCCTCGGATAAGGTTCTGTTCGCGCAGCATTTTCTTAAGCATTTCTGATTTTGGCAGAGGGACGTCCCGGGCGATGAGCGCGTAACGGCGCGGTACAGTTTCCACCGTTCCATCGGAGCGTTTACGTTCACGGGTCTTTTGAATCAGGTCGGAATATATTTTTTCCGAAGGGATATTCAGATATTTGCCGAGGATGAGAGAAGTCTGACGGCATTGTTCTTCGTTGCCGCATGCGTACGGGTCTGCCTCTATGGTGGAGCAGGGAATATTGCCCACCAGCAAATTACCGCTGTAGTCATAAATTTCCCCGCGTTTGCCGCTGGTCTTGCGGGTGGAAGTATATTGCTCCCGTGCTTTATTGAACAGCTCGTCATGACGTTCGATCTGAACAATGTAGAGCCGTCCCGCGACGGCGAAGAAAAGCAGTATTATAAGTATTAACAGAAACTTTATTCTTACCGCTAAGGTATTATTGCGTATCACTTCCACTCCGCCAGGTTTGCGACGCCAGCAACTGACCGGACGCTCCACCGACGTCTGCCGGGTTACTCCTGCGGTCGATCACAACCTGCATGACCTGTAGCGGTTCCGGTGCTGAAAGCGCCAGATTATATTGTTTTATTTTGGCACGGACGTGAGTCCAGCTGGTCAAAGCTTCGCGCTTAAGCTTAAGATGTTCAAGTTCACGTTCATACTGATGTATCTGTGATTTCAGACTTGCCGCGATACGGTTGTCTTTGGCGGTCTGATCCGCCAGCGATATTCTCATGGTTACCAGAGCGAACAAGATCACCCCCAGTATGAGCATGTGTAAAAGTGCTTTACTGAAACCGAATGCCTTGCGTTGGGATCTGCTGCTTCTAACGGTTTTTCTTCTATGATTTTCTCTTGTCTGCAAATTCATTGTTCCACCTCTGAAACTTTATGTAAATTAATTATATTTTTCTTGCCACTCTAAGCTTGGCACATGCCGCCCTTGAATTTGACTTTACTTCATCAGCCTGTGCCGTAACCGGCTTTTTAGTCAATATGTCCAATCTGGCTTTATGGGTACATATGCATACCGGACATCCCGGGGGGCAGATACACCCGGTCGCTTCATGCCTGAAGAAGTTTTTTACGATCCGATCTTCAAGCGAATGAAAACTTATCACCGCCAGTATCCCTCCCGGAGCAAGTATGTCAACAGCCGCCTCCAATCCCTTTTCGAGTTCTCCAAGTTCATCATTGACCGCGATTCTGAGTGCCTGAAAACATAGTGTCGGTGCTGGAGGAGCACCTTTTCTAGGCTTGCCGAGTACTTTGGTACAAAGTTCGGCGAGTTCAGCGGTTTCACTCCATGACTGTTCGTCCCTGCGTGCGATAATTGCTCTTGCCAGTTTTCCACTTTGTTTGATCTCCCCGTAGTCCCTGAATATTTGTGCTAATTCCTCTTCGGTACATTTATTCAATAAACGGCTGGCGGTACGGGGCGATCTTCTGTCCATACGCATGTCCAGCGGGCCATTTTCCCGATAGGAAAATCCCCTGTGGAAATCATCCAGTTGAGGGGACGATACGCCTATATCCAAAAGTACCGCATCAGCGGAAGCCCACCCTGCCTCTGCTGCGAGGTCTTTCAGATTGCTGTAACTGCCTCTGCACAGCTGGATCCGCTCAGACGCGAAAGCCAAAGCTTCCGCAGCCCGCTCCAGAGCGTCACCATCGCGATCTATACCCAGCAGTACCGCCTGCCGATTATTTTTCAATATCAGCGAACTGTGTCCGCCGCACCCCAGGGTGCCGTCGATCAGTTTCAAGGGTCTTTCCGGAAATGCTATATAGTCAGTTACTTCCCGATAAAGTACCGGGGTATGACTGAAAGGGTCAGTACCGCCCTTGAAATTATGTTTTATTGTGTCCATCAAGCATTTCCGCGTATTGTTATTATTTATATCTGTTTTCCGGTCTGCACCGGACTCAGAGTAAATCCTGTTACCGGTGCTTAATTGTCTTTTATTTTTTCCATAGTGTCCTGAAACATGTCCAGCAGACTGTCAGGATTCTCACTGAGTTTTTCAAGTTCGTCCAGATAACTGTCTTCCTCGTCATGCTGACTTTCCCAGCTTTCGCGATTCCACAGTTGAATATTGGTAAACGCCCCGACCATCACCACTTGTTCGGCAATACCGAACGGCTCCAGCAGGCGTTGCGATAACTTTATCCGACCCTGTTTGTCGCAAATGCATTCCTGCACCCGCGAACCTATCTTTGCCAGGGCTTTCTGTGCGTTACGGTTGGCAAACGATACCTTTTTCAGCTTCATCAGAAACTCTTTAAAAGTTCCAAACGGGATCAGCATCAGCGATTCCCTACCGGGAATCAGCACAAACCGGGAGGCTGCCTCCTTCTTGCGCCATTCGCTGGGAATCGCCACCCGCCGCTGGGCGTCCAGCGAACAAGTATACTCTCCACAAAAAAAATATTCATCTTCAAACATAACAGTATTCCGGGTAATGTATACCTATCTTCCCCTTATTGTCCCTATACTCTCCTATTTTAACACATTTTCCACCCATATCAACCCTTTCAATAAAAAATAAATGAAAAAAATTATGTTTTGAGGGGAGAGGCAAGATGTACTGAAATTATTGATTTTCAGTGATTTGCGTATGCGCGTCAACTTGCATTACACAAGGCAGGGGCATTCAGGGGAATATTTGGAGGAGGATCACTGTCCGCCGCGCTACAGGAAGCGGCGCGGCGACAGGCGACATTTAGTCGATAAGCGAGAGCGATATACGACCGCGCTGGCGGTCGATCTCAATCACCGTAACGTGTATTTTGTCATGAACCGCGACTATTTCGGCAGGATCGCTGATATAGCGTTTCGCCATTTTGCTGATATGCAGCAGACCATCGTTATGAATGCCGACGTCGACAAACGCTCCAAACTTGGTAACATTGGTAACAATTCCCGGAAGTTTCATGCCTTCAATGAGATCGTCAATGGAATGCACACTGTCTTCAAAGGAAAAAGCCTCGAATTCCGGACGCGGATCACGTCCGGGTCGGGAAAGTTCTCCGACAATATCGAGCAGTGTGGGCATGCCGGTATCGTCATCAATATATTTATCCAGTTGCAGTGTCATACCCGCCGCGACTTTAAGCATCAAAGTCTTGACATCGCAACCGTTGTCCCGCGCCATCTGTCCGACCAGCTGATATCTTTCGGGATGAACGGCACTGGCGTCCAGCGGCTCCACGCCGTCACGGATGCGCAGGAACCCGGCGGCCTGTTCAAAGGCTTTCGGTCCGAGCTTCGGCACCTTGAGCAACTGGCGACGATTTTTAAAACGTCCGTTTTCGCTGCGCCAGGCGACGATATTTTCCGCCAGCTTAGGTCCCAGTCCGGAAACGTATCCGAGCAATTGCGCGCTGGCGGAATTAAGTTCCACACCGACGGAGTTGACACAACTTATAACGGCGTCATCAAGGGATTTTTTCAACGCGTTCTGATCCACGTCATGCTGATACTGCCCCACTCCAATTGACTTGGGATCTATCTTTATGAGCTCCGCGAGCGGATCCTGAAGCCTGCGCCCGATGGACACCGCACTGCGGAAAGTCAGATCAAGATCGGGGAATTCCTGCCGGGCAAGCTCTCCGGCGGAATAAATCGACGCACCGCTTTCATCCACACTGATGACCGGGACGACATTACCTACCGTCTTTTTCAAAAAAGCTTCGGTTTCGCGTCCGGCGGTGCCATTGCCCACCGCGATGGCTTCGATATCAAATGCCTCTAAGAGTTTTTTTATTTCGGCGGAGGCGGCGGCTTCTTTATCCGACGGATATATCACAAGATGACGGAGCAATTCGCCGCAACCATTGATGACTACAGTCTTACAGCCAGTGCGAAAGCCGGGATCGACCGCGATAATGGTTTTATTCCCGAGCGGAGCTTCAAGCAAAAGTTTTTTCAAATTGGAAACAAATACGTCTATGGCTTCAGCGTCGGCACGCTGCTTGAGGGCATTAAGCGTCTCGTTTTCCAAAGAAGGCATGAGCAACCGACTGTATCCATCTTCAATCGCGTCATGTAAATGTTGTATATATTTGAAGTTATTGTTGCGTATGACCTTATGTTTTATTTTACCTGTCGCTTCATCTTTATCTGGACGCAGCTGAAAGCTAAGCAATCCCTGTGCGCCGCCACGCATTACCGCCAGAGCGCGATGTGATGGCACCCGGTTGAGCGGTTCACTGTAATCGAAATAATCGCGGAATACCGCCGCTTCCTCCTGTTTGCTTTTTACCACCTTTGAGCTCAGGTATGAGCGTTTGGCAAAGAGCTCGCGGATAGCGGCACGGATAAGGGAGTCTTCACTGATTTTTTCGGCGACAATGTCCATCGCTCCGGCGAAAGCGTCATCAATATTAAGTACGCCTTTTTCGGAATCAATAAAACGTTTCAGGTCAATATCAACATTTTTCTGTTCAAAAAGGAATTCCGCGAGCACATCAAGTCCTTTCTCCCTTGCCTTCTGAGCGCGGGTCTGACGTTTCTGTTTATAAGGCAGATACATATCTTCAAGCTGCTCCAGAGAGGCGGCGGAATTAAACGCCGCTTCCAGTTCAGCTGTGAGTAATTCACGTTCACGCAGATTGTCAATGATGCTGTCCCGGCGTTTATTAAGCTTATTGATATTTTCCATGCCGTCCCGCAAAGCTATAAGCGCGACTTCATCAAGTCCGCCCGTAAGCTCTTTACGATAACGAGCAATAAAAGGTACGGTGGCGCCCTCGGCAAACAAAGCCTCTACTTTTTTCACCTGCGCTATTTTTAAATCAAGCTGTTGAGCCAGAATCTGATAATCTTTCTCGTTCATACTACTTCCACTTTCCTTACAATTATTAATACCTTAAACATTGATTTGTACCGCTCCGGCTTCAAGATATTCTTCAAGTAGCGGCTTTGAACAGGTCATAACAATAAGCTGACGCTTGCGGGCGAACTCACTTAACGTACTGATCGCACGACGGCGGCGCTCGTCATCGAAATTAACCATTACATCATCCATTATCAAGGGCATGGATTCAGAACGGGTCTCGTATTCCGCGATCAGCCCCAGGCGCATGGACAAATACAATTCCTCGCGAGTACCCCGGCTCAATTCAGCCACGTTGACCGGACGACCCTTGTCATCCCGAACCATCAACGCGGCGGCGTCCACCGGACGGAATATTGACGGATATCTGCCGCCACTGATATGCGCAAAAACCTCGGAGGCGCGGGTAATGACGCCGGGCTGGCGTTCACGTTCATATTTCTCCACCGCTTTTTCCAAAGCACGTATGGCGATAATATTGACTGACCATTCACGAGCCAGGTCATTAAATTCCCGCAGGCATGATTCTTCGGCGTTGCGGAGTTTTATGAGCTGGTCATGCGACGCCAGAGCGTCCATTTCACTTTTCAGTCTGCCCACCGTTTCACGGAGAGTGTTAAGCGCGGCGTTCTTATCTTTCAACTCAGCCTTAAGGTTTTCTATTTCATCTTCCAGTATCAGCGGATCGGTCTGTTTCAGTCCATCCATAAAGTCATTGAAACTGCTACCCGCGCCGACGATCTTTTTCATGCGTCCGGAAAGCACTTCAAGTTGATTTTCTATTCCCTGACGTTCCATTGATTTTTCTTGAAGCAGTTTTAACTGGTGCTCGTTTTCCACTCCGAAGGAGGCGAAAAAATCCGAGATTTTTTTGAGTATTTCCTCTCGTTGCTGTTCAAGCTTGGTGGCTCTGGCGGAAAAGTTCTCAATATTTTCCCTGAGCGCAAGCATTTTTGTATTGGCGATCTCATTTTGTTCAAGCTCATGTTCAAGTATTTCTATATTCGTAACCACTTCGCCGGAGGGGATAGCGCGGAGCAATCCGATAAGCCGGTCATGTTCTGATTTTATATCGCCGACGATTCGGCGTTTAAGTTCAAGTTCTTCCTGCTTTTCCGCGAGCAGATGATAATCATCTCTGATTTTTCCTGCGGCAGAAGCCAGGGCATCAAAATCATTGACACCGATATTCAGGGGAAAGCGCAATTCTTTGAGCAAACGTATCCATTTTTCATCCCACTCGCTCCGGGCTTTAAGCAGATCATTGAGTTCATCTTCGTAAATACTGCCCAGTCCATCGTATGCCAGTTCCGGCATCGTCCCGGAGCGAAAATGAACCATGAAGTCAACAATTCCGACCAGCAAAGTAAACGCCCCGAATCCAGTCAGGATATGAGATGAGAACAATCCCGCCAATATGGCGGTGACGCCGGTGGCGATAACCAACAGAGCAAAGATCAAACTGCGTTTCCTGCCATGAGAACGGTTCTGTTCCAGCTCCCGGCGGCGTAGTTCAACATCATGACGGCGTTTGAATTCCACCTGCTTAAGCTCTTCCCGGAGAGTGTTAAGTCTTTCCCGTGTCTCCGTTGCCCGTTGTTGTTGAACTACGGAAATATTGAAATTTTCTACATCTTCAGCTTCCCAGCCGCAACCGAGAGCGAGAGTATCGGCATTGATCTTAGCGGTAAGCTCGCGGCAACGCCGTTCCAGGATTTCGGCGTCTTTGAGCGCGGCGGAATATATACCACTTTTCTTTTGCAGGGCAATAATCTCGCCACGCCGTTCGAGCAATGCAATATCGGGTTTTATATTTTTAAGATTTTCCGTGGCGGCGGCGTGTTCAATACTATTTTCTTTGAGCTCGCCCTCAATATTTTCAAGCTCGGCTTTAAGTTTTTCCAGTCCGGCAAAAATATTTTCAGGCAATTTGACGATATTAGGTATACCTTGCAATTTCGAGCTGAAGTGTTCGACTTCGACATAATCATTAAAGAGTTCGCGGCGGCGTTCAAGCTCGCGTATTTTGCGGCTCATGGCTTCGACCGCTGTCGTCAAGGCGACACTATCGATTTCAAGTTTTTCAAGCAGCACGGACTTTTCCAGATATTGCGGCAATTCGGCACGAGCTTCGCGAACGCGGCTTCTTATATCGCTTAATTCCTTGTATTTCAATGGCATAAGCTGTATCTGACCGCGGGTTTTGAAAATTTCTTCCGCGCGCGCTGAAAAGGTTTTACGTAAATCTTCAGGGGACACACTGCCAAGTTCCAATCCCGCCCCGTAAATACGATTGCGGACGTCTTCCCCCTCCAGTGATCCCAACTGCTGTATTTCCTCAATAGTAATCGCGTAGACATTACGGAAAAAACTGGCGGAGGTGTTCAGCAAGGCGTCAAGTTCATGCTGTCCCTGAATAATATTGCCGTCGCATTCCAGTCTGACGTTTCCGCCCTTTGAGAGTCCATGACGTGAGATCATCGCGGCGCGTCCATCATCAAGTTCGCACCATATTACGCCACCGTAGTTACCGCCATTGACCGCCGGATACATATTGACGTTGTTTTTTTTCCCCGGAAAGCCAAAGAGTATTCTTCTCACAAATTCCAGCATAGTGGTTTTGCCGAATTCGTTTTCGCCGTAAATCACATTTATCCCCTGCGTGAATCCGTCTATTTGCGTGTCGCTGAAAATGCCGAAGCCGTCGATCTGAAGTTTTTTGATTCTCATGCGCCTCCGCCTCCGCTTATGCGGCTCAGGGTCATATGCAACGCCTCGCGGCAAAGTTCCCGGCAACGGACGGCGTCAGCCGAATCCAAAGAAGCGCCCCAACGTGAATAAACGCCATCCAATTCAGTTCCAAGCAGTGTGGCGATATCCTCATCCGCGCAAAGCGTGTCATATATAGTGATAAGTTCGGAAGTGAAGTCTTCTGCTTTCCTAAGTTCTTCAAGGTTATATTCCCCGGCAGTCATCAAACTGATATGGTCAAGCCAAATTAAAGGGCGCAGGTGTGCCAGACGCTCGCGAACCTCTTTGAGAATACCGTCAACGCAGCCCCCTTTGCGCAATTCGCCGTCAAGATTGGAATTTCCGACCAGGGTAACCCGGAACACACTGCCGCGACCATCGGAAAGCGACGCGGAATCTTCAAGCGCAGAAATCAATGTACTTATAATATCCAGAATATCATCACAGGAATCAATCAACACCTCCAGCTCCATAAAACGTATCACGTCCAGCGGGTGAAATTCAATATCCGCCGCAAAGTCATCGCCAATACTCACCAGACAGCAGCCATGCACTCCGGTTTCGCGCGGACTGCATCCCTGAATACAGCCCGGATACACTACCGCCGGAGCGGCTTTACTCAATACACAGTGAGAATGCACATGCCCAAGCGCCCAGTAATCCATACCTGCCGCACGCAGATCGTCAAGCGTTGCCGGAGCATAAGGCTCATGAGCGGTCGAACCAACATTGCAATGCAGCACGGCAATGGCAGGGATGCTCAGGTCCCGGCGCTTAAATTTCAATGCCAGATTCTCGCTCACCGCCGCACTGCCAAAACTTATACCGTAAATATCCGCCGCGACGTCGCCTTCTTCAAAACGAAAACATTCCACTTCGCCACTGCTGAAACGGATGCAATTATCCGGCAGTTTCATCTCACGCGCAAGAGCGTCAAGCGGATCATGATTGCCGCAGCAGTAAAAACATTTGATGCCTTTGTCGCGAAGACGTATAAGTTGTTCATGAAAGCGCAAGCGGGCGGAAAGGCTCTTCTCTTTTGAATCAAACGCGTCCCCGGCAATGATCATAAAATCCACGTCTTCGCTGATCGCCAGATCCACAGCGTTACGGAACGCCTTGAAAGGAGCTTCATAGAGTTCTCCGGCTGCTTCCTCGCTGGTATTGCGCATACCCTTGAAAGGACTGTCTATATGCAAATCGGCACAATGAATAAAACGTAACATAGATTATAATCCCGTCCGTGCCGCGTATCTATATAAAAACATCATCAATTATTGCGGCCTTTCTGATTCGGGGGGAGTTCTACCGTAAACACACTGCCTTTGCCGGGAGCGCTTTTAACACTTATCCTTCCTCCGTGAGCTTCAACCGCCAGTTTACAGAAGGTCAGCCCCAAACCCGAAGAGTACCGGTAGCGTTTGCGACTCAACATAACCTGAGCAAATTTCTCAAATATCCGCTCATGATCTTCAGGCGGAATCCCCTCCCCTGTATCGGTTACCTTTATAATAAAACCTTTTTCCAAACGGTTCATGGACACTGTAACCAAGCCGTTGCCGGGAGTGAATTTACATGCGTTTGAAAGCAGGTTTATCATGACGCGTTCGATTAAAGACCTGTCCGCGTCAAGCTTTTCCGGACACGGCGCCAAATCGGTGATTATCCTTGGCGCGTTGGCGACGCCACTGAATCCGCTCACCACTTTCTCTATCAATTCCTCAAGGTCTATTTCCTCGGACAATAAAGGAATCTTATTATTTTCAAGCCGGGATATATCCAGCAGCGAGTTCACCATTTCAGTCAATCCGCCACAGCATTCCTGAATTTTATTTACATACATACTATCATCTTCACTGAGATGCTCATTGTATTTAAGCAACTCAAGATACCCCATGATAGTCTGTATCGGAGCGCGCATATCATGAACTATCATATGGGTCAGACTGTCCCGCTGTTGCTCCAGCGCTTGAAGCGCCCGGAAATTTTCTTCCAACTGGGTATTTTTCTCTTTCAACTGCTGATGATAATCCCGGAGCTTGATGTGCGCATCGACTCTGGCGCGTACTTCTTCGGGCTGGAAAGGTTTGGTGATATAGTCCACTCCACCCGCCTTGAAGCCGCTGATGATGTCATTAAGCTGATCCAGTGCACTGATGAAGATGACCGGAATATCCTTGAGTATATCATTGGATTTGATGGCTTCGCAGACCTTGTAACCGTCTATTCCCGGCATAAGAATATCCAGCAGAACCAGATCTGGAAGATTTTTTTCGCCAAGAAAATGCAATGCCTTCTGTCCGTTCAAAGCTACTTTGACCTGATAATCATCGGAAAGCATATTGACCAGAATGTCAATATCTTCAGTAGTATCGTCCACTATTAAAATGGTCTTCCGATTTTCAATTCCCATATAGGCACCCCCACAGGGCTTTTTTCGTTTTTCGGCGAGCTTGCCGAACTCCGTGACCCCGTTGTTTTTTTTGCAAAAAATCCCACTATGACATATAATACATTATAGTGCCTGAACAAAAAAACTCAAGAGCGTAAAATGCAACTTTCCAATATTATATCAACATCTCGTTCCGGCGCAAAACCATATCTGTAAGAGTATAAAAAAACAGCGCCTGTCATTACAATAATGACAGACGCTGGATCTACATTCTGAAGACTAGCCGCTTTCGCGGCTTTTTATTGAACAGTCAGGAACGGATGAATTACATCATGCCGCCCATACCGCCCATGCCTCCCATGCCGCCGCCACCCATCGGGGCTGCCGGCTCATCTTTTTCCACATCAGTGATCAGACACTCAGTAGTGAGCATCAGACCGGAGATTGAAGACGCATTCTGCAGAGCTGAACGGGTAACTTTAGTCGGGTCGATGATACCGGATTTGAGCATGTCGACGTATTCGCCGGTGGCGACGTCGAAGCCCTGGCTGTCTTTCAGTTCAAGAACTTTCTGTACTACGATGCTGCCTTCATAACCACCGTTAGCCGCAAGCTGACGGATAGGTTCTTCGATAGCGCGCAGGACAATGGCTTTACCGATAGCTTCATCGCCGCAGAGTTCCAGAGATTTCAGGGTTTTAGCCGCACGGATCAGAGCTACGCCACCGCCGGGTACGATACCTTCTTCAACCGCTGCGCGGGTTGCATGCAGAGCATCTTCAACACGTGCTTTCTTTTCTTTCATCTCGGTTTCAGTAGCGGCGCCGACGTTGATGACGGCAACACCACCGGCGAGCTTCGCCAGGCGTTCCTGGAGTTTTTCGCGATCGTAGTCTGAAGTAGTTTCTTCGATCTGCTTGCGGATAAGGTTGACACGACCGAGGATGGCAGACTGTTTGCCCGCGCCTTCGACGATAGTGGTATTTTCCTTGTCAACAGTAACGCGTTTTGCTTTACCCAGCTGATCGATAGTAACATTTTCGAGTTTGATACCCAGGTCTTCGGTGATGCAGGTTCCGCCGGTAAGAATGGCGAGATCTTCGAGCATCGCTTTGCGGCGGTCGCCGAATCCGGGAGCTTTTACCGCGCAGATATTCAGAGTTCCACGCATTTTGTTGATTACCAGAGTAGCCAAAGCTTCGCCTTCGACGTCTTCAGCGATGATCAGCAGAGGTTTGCCTTCTTTGGCAACCATCTGGAGTACCGGCAGCATGTCATTGAGGCTGCTGACTTTCTTTTCGTGAATGAGGATGTAGCAATCTTCGAGGACTACTTCCATAGCTTCAGCATCGGTTACGAAATAGGGAGAGAGGTAACCTTTGTCAAACTGCATACCTTCAACGACGTCAAGAGTGGTTTCAATGGTCTTGGCTTCTTCAACGGTAATGGTACCGTCTTTGCCGACCTTGTCCATAGCTTCAGCAATGATCTCACCGATCTCGCTGTCGCCATTAGCGGAAATACGTGCAACCTGAGCAACCTGCTCGCGATCTTTGACTTCTTTGCTCAGTTTGGTGAGCTGGTCGATCATTACTTCAACGGATTTGTCGATACCGCGTTTCAGGCTCATCGGATTAGCGCCAGCGGTAACGTTTTTCAGACCTTCGCGGAAAATAGCTTCAGCAAGAACAGTAGCAGTAGTGGTACCATCGCCAGCGATGTCAGAAGTCTTGTTGGCGACTTCTTTGACCATCTGCGCGCCCATGTTTTCGTAGGGGCATTCGAGTTCGATTTCTTTTGCCACGGTTACGCCGTCTTTAGTAACGATCGGTGAACCGTATTTTTTGTCGATGACCACGTTACGGCCTTTGGGACCGAGGGTGGTTTTTACCGCTTTGCTCAGCATGCTCACGCCGCTGAGAAGGCTGCGACGTGCTTCTTCATTGAATGAAAGCTGTTTAGCCATGATATTATAATCTCCTGGATTAAGTTAAATTATTAAAGGTCTTTGAGAGTTAACCGATTACCGCGAGAATGTCGTCGGC
This sequence comes from Victivallales bacterium, assembly GCA_016936495.1. Classification (GTDB taxonomy): domain Bacteria; phylum Verrucomicrobiota; class Lentisphaeria; order Victivallales; family SZUA-371; genus JAFGXT01. The sequence goes on along the minus strand of JAFGXT010000016.1, from coordinate 7,761 downwards.
GCTGACGATTTTGTATTCAACATCGTCGTGTTTGATCTCGGTGCCGCCGTATTTGCTGGTCAGTACGATATCGCCGACTTTTACGTCGAAAGCGATCTTGTTGCCTTTGTCATCAGTTTTGCCGGTGCCGATGGCAACGACTTCTGACTCGAGGGGTTTTTCCTTGGCGCTGTCGGGGATTACGATCCCACCTTTCATCTGCTCCTGGGGGCCTTCTACAGCCTTCAACAGAACACGGTTGCCAAGCGGCTTGATATTGATCTTTGCCATTTTCATTCACTCCTTTTGTTTGTTGTGAAATTTCTGGTTTTGATATTATTTTTTTATAAAACGGCGGATGATATTGTATCCGCCGTTCGTATCATAGTGAGAATACAAGCGTTATCAGTCTTCTACGATCTCGGCGTCGACAATGTCATCGCCATTTTCGTTTTTCTTTTTCTCGCCTTCGGGAGCCGCTCCACCGGCAGAACCCGCACCGGCATCGGCGCCCTGAGTCTGCTGCTGCTGATACATGTGCTCGCCGAATTTCATCAGATGTTCTTCGATATCTTTCATAGTCGCCTTCATGGCGTCTACGTCTCCGGCTTCAAGCTGAGTCTTGAGTTTGGCGATACCGTCTTCCACCGGCTTGCTGATTTCCGCGGGGATTTTATCTCCATACTCTTTGAGCTGTTTTTCAGTCTGATAGATCATGGAGTCGGCGCGGTTCTTGACGTCGATGCTTTCTTTGAGTTTCTTATCATCGTCCGCATGGATTTTCGCTTCATCAACCATTTTCTTGATTTCATCATCGCTCAAACCGGAGCTGGCGGTGATGGTGATTTTCTGCTCTTTGCCGGTGCCAAGGTCTTTGGCGGTTACATGCAGAATACCGTTGGCGTCGATATCAAAGGTAACTTCGATCTGGGGTACGCCACGGGGAGCTGACGGGATACCGTCCAGGCGGAAACGCCCGATGCTCTTGTTGGCGGAAGCCATTTCGCGTTCGCCCTGAAGTACATGGATGTCCACAGAAGGCTGATTGTCCGCGGCGGTACTGAACACTTCGCTCTTGCGGGTCGGGATTGTGGTGTTTCTCTCGATGAGACGGGTAAACACGCCACCGAGGGTTTCAATACCCAGAGACAGCGGGGTAACATCAAGCAATACCACGTCTTCGACCTGACCGCTGAGAACTCCACCCTGGATTGCCGCGCCAGCCGCGACCACTTCATCGGGGTTAACCCCTTTATGCGGATCCTTGCTGAAAATGGATTTAGCAATGTCCTGAACTTTGGGCATACGGGTCATACCGCCGACAAGAATTACTTCGTTGATGTCCGCGGTAGACAGACCGGCGTCTTTCATGCAGTTTTTGCACGGAACTTTGGTGCGTTCAAGCAGATCATCGCAAAGTCTTTCCAGATCAGCACGCGTCAGGGATTTAGTCAAATGCACCGGACCGCTGGCGTTCATGGAAATGAACGGCAGGTTGATTTCAGTGCTGGAGCTTGAAGACAGTTCGCATTTTGCTTTTTCAGCGGCTTCTTTGAGACGCTGGAGAGCCTGCGGGTCTTTACGCAGGTCTACGCTGTTTTCTTTCTGGAAGTCATCCGCCAGCCAGTTGATAAGCGAAAGGTCAAAGTTATCACCGCCGAGGTGAGTGTCTCCGTTGGTGGCTTTAACTTCGAATACGCCGTCGCCGATTTCCAGAATAGATATATCGAAAGTACCGCCGCCGAGGTCATATACCGCTACCATTTCTTCGCTTTTCTTGTCCAGGCCGTAAGCTAGAGACGCGGCGGTGGGCTCATTGATGATGCGCTCCACTTCCAGTCCGGCGATTTTGCCGGCGTCTTTAGTTGCCTGACGCTGAGAGTCATTGAAGTACGCGGGCACGGTAATAACCGCCTTTTTCACTTCTTCACCCAGATAAGCTTCCGCATCGGCTTTAAGCTTTTGCAGAATCATGGCGGAGATTTCCGGCGGAGAATAAGCTTTGTCGCCTACTTTAATGTGCGCGTCGCCGTTTTTGGCTTCGACCACTTCGTAGGGAACCATTTTCATTTCTTCTTTTACTTCAGCGTATTTGCGTCCCATAAAACGTTTTACTGAGAAAATCGTGTTGTTGGGATTGGTTACCGCCTGACGTTTCGCGGTCTGACCCACAAGACGCTGTCCGTCTTTTGTGAATGCTACAATCGAAGGCGTCGTACGTGTGCCTTCGGCGTTGGGAATTACTTTCGCCTCGCCATGTTCCATAACAGCCATACAGCTGTTGGTTGTGCCAAGGTCAATGCCAAGAATCTTACTCATAGTTCATCTCCTTAAAAATATAGAATTTCACGAATCTTTTACTCTCGTCCCAAATAAATATGCAGTAATGGTGCCAGACACCGATTTTCCAACAGACAAAGCTTGTATTTTATATGTAAGTTCTTGTTAATAAAGATATTTAAAATTAATAAAAAAATATGTGTTTTTACTGTGCTGCTTCATTTGAGACGCGCTGGCACAGTCTCACTGCGTCATTATGACACAATGACACAGCAATATGCACTTGCGCACCCGCGATACATAAGGTATATTATTCATCACATCAACAACGCTGGAGGCAAGCATGAAAAAGCTGCTTATATGCCGTCATTCTCATGCGGTGGGGCATGACGCGCGAGGAGATTTTTACCGGGATCTGGATAAAACCGGCAAACACATCGCCGCGCTGGCGGGAGAACGTCTGGCGGAATTGAATATTGTCCCGGAGCTGGTCGTGTCCAGTCCGGCGGTCAGAGCGTTGCGAACGGCGGAAATAGTTTCCGCACGGCTCGGGTATCTCCCCGAACGCATCGTCAGTGATATGTGTATTTATGAACAGGATACGGCAGAAGTGCTTGCATTGTTGCAAAACATCTGTACGGGAGAGACGACGGTCATGCTTTTCGGGCACATTCCCAGCGTCAGGATGCTGGCGGCATATCTGTCCGGCACTCCTGAAGCACATACGCCGCCGGGAGCCGTAACCGCGCTGGAATTTGAAACGGCGGCGACGTGGCAGGATGCCTTTTCAGAGAAAGCATCTGTAGCTTTCCGCCTGACCCTGTAATCAAAAGGACAGCTCTTTTGCGATAACCGAGCCAGCTTTACGCAACATATTCAACCCTGCCGCCGAATATTTGCGCACCCACATTGTTCCAGAACTGCCGCATTTCAGCACGGTATTATCCTCGGGAATAATCACAACCTGATAATACGGTTCAACAAGTTCAAATTCATAAGCTCCCAGCCTCAATGCCATTATACTGCCGCCGAATACGCTCAGAACCGGACTTGGCGGGATGATCTTCAAAGGCACTGGGTTTACCGCTTTCACCACGCCGGAGACTTCTTCAAGACGGTTTTCCATAGTTATATAAACCTTGTCTCCGGGTTTGATCTGTTCAATATTCTGCTCCTTCACATAGGCGATCACCCGCTGTTTGTCCGGATCAAATATCTGAGCCACCGGCATGCCCCGCTGCATAAACCTTCCTGCTTGCAGATCCTGATCATAATACACAAAAGTTCCGGAAATAGGGGCGCGTAATGATAACAGCTGTCTTCTGCGGCGCAGTTCGGTGATCAGGTTTTCCGCGGCTTTGAGCTGCTGGGACTTCACGTCTTTGCCGCCGATGGTTATACCGCTGCTCTGAAGTTGATCCATTTCCAGCTCCAGACTTTCAAAATCGACCTCCGCCTGCTTAAGCTGCCAGTCCAGGAAAGGAGAACTGTAATGCAACAATTCCTGTCCGGCGCGGACAGTTACGCCATTGTCCACGAGCAACTCCTCGACAAAGCCGTCGTTCTGTAAAAACAGCACCGCCAGACTTGCCGAGCGCACCTCGCAGGGACTTGCCACTATCCACGGCAACGGCACCACCAAGGGCAGAAAAATAATCGCGATCATGCAATATGCCAATACCAGATTCCTGCGTTTGAATTTTTTCCTGTAAGCCATAAGAGCTTTTCCTTCCATTGATATAGGTTTTAAAATCAAAATATACACTTCCGCCAGCAACAGGACTATACCTATCGCCTTGGTGAATTTTATATATACTATAAGAATAATAGAGGTGTACAAAAAAAGTTTATAGCAGAACGAGAGAATCCCGTAGATGAACAAAAAATAGTTTTTCCATGGCTCCAGATACTTCTCAGATGGATAATCCAGACCAAAAAACGTCTTGCGGAAAAATGCCCTGAATACTTCCGTCCCGCGTTTTTGAAGATTGTCTATATCTACTATGTCCATCAGAATATAGTATCCGTCATAACGGATAAAAGGGTTGCCGTTAACGAGCACGGTATTGATCACGCTCACCGCGAAAATGTAATATGAGATCGTCTGCGCCGCGCCCGGTCCGGTATTCGTCCATACCAGTGCGGCAATCCCGCCGATAAGCATTTCCGACAGAATACCGGCAGCGTCGATAAGTACCCTTTTGCGACGGTCGTTGATACGCCATGAGTCGGTTAAATCTGTAAACAAACGCGGAAAAAACACAATAAACGCCACCCCCATCCGTCTCACCCTTACGCCGCAGCTTTTTGCGGCATAGGCATGAGCAAATTCATGTACAAATTTAATGAGGATGACCGCCACTGAATAACGCAACAAACCTTCAAAAGAGATTGACTCCCACAACATACGGGTGAATTTATTCCAGTTGGGCACCAGTGAGATATAACCGCACAACGATACTATCACCAGTAGCATTATTGTCCAGGAATTGAACATGGCGCGCACCGTATCCACGGTCTTGTCCAGAAATTTATCCGGCTTCAGCAGCGGCATACGGAAGAACATGTAAGTGGATAACATACGGGTAAAAAACATCTTCCGTTTCATCGCCACATTCTGCATGATACGCTTTTCGGTAACGCCATATTCCGGGAGCAACAAATTGCTGTTACGCAAAAAGTTGATAAGAATGATGATGTCTTTCTCCTCCGCTTTGACACCGTTCCCATGCAACTTTTCCATGAACTCGTCTAGAGAATAACTCTGGTCAAGATATGATATGATACGGTGTTTATGCTCGGAAATACGATAATAACGGTCTGACACCGGGTCGAAAATAACCCAGGATTCGAAGCCATGAGCGTCCGTAGTGCCCTTGAACAGTTTAAGATCCTTCCGGAGCTCTCCGGTCGAGATCTGATTTTTCAGGTCAACATTTTCCATTATGCCCCGCTTTAGAGACGTCTCCACCAGAGAACCAGATTACGGAACAAATAGTATCCCAGTTTGACTTCCGGACCGCTGACTCTAGCTACCCCGCGCATACCAAAGATCAGATCCTTGCGTGCGAGCTTGACCTTGAGTTCATAACAAAACTGTCCATTTTTCTGTAATACCGGCTTCGGGCTGACAAAAATCAGTTCCGATATCTGCAAAGGCGATTCAGGACGGGTATGCAAGTATAGACTTATGCTCATTTTGTCAGGATCTATCACCGAGGCGTCGCGCTCATTCACCAGCACCTTGGCAATCATCTGATCCGGACTGTATATCTGGCACAGCTCATCCCCTGCACGCACCGCCTTGCCGTCCCAGCGTTCCTCATCCTCAATAACGAACACCCCTGCCCTGCCGGAAAAAATACGGCTGCGGTCAAGATACCATTTCATCTTTTCTATATTGATCTGCTCCTTTTCCTTGCGCAGCAACAACAATTTAATTTCGCCGAGTTTGCTGTTGTCGGAAAAAGATTCACTTCTTACAAGATCTATGCGGGCGGATATTTCGTCATAAGACTTCTGCGCGTCAGTAAGCCTGAACTCCAGCTCCTCAGTCCGGTATTTCATCAACTCCTGATCTTTGCGAACCATCACGCCGTTTCTGACTATCACACTATCGATCACCCCGTCATAAGGGGCATAGCATATCTGTTTATCCAAGGGCACTATCTCAAAATCCGCCGCCACATTCTGGCTGACGTTTTTAAATATCAACGCCAGAATGAACAATGCCAGCAATCCAGCCATGATCTTCAAGGGCGAAAACAGCCGGTCGGTATTAAACAGCTTTCCGAACAGTTTTTTCTTATAATTAACCGAACTCCATAAGGCTTCGCCATAGCTTTCGGCAAGCAACTGTAGCACACTTTCCACGCCCCCCGGCAGCTCTCCGGCAAACTCCACCATCCATATGAACACCCGTCCGGCGGCTGGAGACGATTCCGGTTCCCTCATGGGTACCGCCACAATCCCCGAAGACGTCTCACTCAAATAAGCAAAAGCTTTCAACACATCTTCGGAAGCCCCCCTTTCCCGGAGAAACTCCTCCGTGATCAATGTACGCCCTTCCATATCGCCAAAACCGGTACACAGCTTCTGCAACGCCAACCCGTATTCAGTATTACTGTTCGCCTCTGCTTCCCCCATCAATGCCACTATCCGCGGCTTTCCTGGACGCATGTCCAACAACGCCGAACGGTCGAAACGCACCACCAGCCTGCTGTTGTTCACTATATGCCAGCCAATGGCGGAAGTACCTTTGCGACGGAATGCCTCATGCCCCAGACGCAACACACCTGAAATCACATTCAGCTTGCTTTTCAGAGCCTTTACTTCTTTGGTTTCACTCATCATTACTTTCCCGATAAGCTGTCGCGCTTATTTTTGATTATACTTTAAATCTCATTGCTCCGAACTCTGAGCCGTCGCCCATGACTCTTTCTCAATCAGGACGCCGGACATACCCGACGACAGTTTTTTATCGTAATTATTGATAAGAGCCTTAACCTCGAAAGTCCGGCTGCGCGGATCGATCTCACCGGCGATCTCATAGACCCGACCGATGTGGATGCTCCCGGTCTCATCAATCTTAAACTCCATCTCCATATCTTTGCTGATCGATTTCTTCATCAGCGACGGCAGATACATCACCGCCAGCAACTGATTATCATCGATAATTTCCATGAGCTGCTGTCCGGCACGGACATACTCAAAATCCGCCACGACTTTCTTGGATAACCTGCCGTCGAAAGGCGCGATAATTCTGCAATCCTCAAGATTAAGCCGTGCTATTTCCATATTAGCTTTAGTAAAATCCAGTTGAGCTTGAGTTGATTCCAGCTCCAACTTACTACTTTCCAACTCTTTATGTCCGGCAATACCCTGACGGAACAAATCTTCATTTCGTTTCAGGTTGGAAGTGGAATATTTCAATGCCGATTCCTTTTCCTGGCAAGCGGATTTCGCACGCAAAAACATTTGCTTGTAAAAATTATCCTCAAGCGTCGCCAGCAGATCGCCCTTCTTGAACTCCTCGCCCTCCAACAACGAATAATGTTTAATAAATGAATCCACCCGTGCCGAAATGACCGCGTGTTTTACCGGAAACAAGACCACCCTGACCGGAACCTTTGTCTTCTCCCGACGCTCTCCGGCATAACCCGTAAAACACATTGCCGCGGTAATTACCACTAACAGAAGCTTGATAAACTTCATTCGCTGATACTCCTTTTCCCCATTGCGGTTTCGTTATAATCTGACTCGTGAAGCAACAATATAATAGCATTCGAGAAAATTTCGAAACTTATTTGAGTTTTTTTCAGCGAAAACAATAAAAAACGCTTCTTCACTTGCTTTTACACCATTTTTACGGTATATTTTACAACTTTATAAGGGAATTGTAAGATTATCAATTAAAAATGAGGTTTACAGAGATGGGGAAAAAGATTTTACTCACCGCTTTCTTCGCCGCTACTTTTGCATTTTCAACCTTCGCAGCGGAAC
>JAFGXT010000189.1 GCA_016936495.1 Victivallales bacterium | reverse complement strand
CCAGGAGCATATTAGCGCCCAGACGCGCCTCCTCACGGGCGACATAGGCGAAAACGTCTTCAAAACAGATATTTATTCCCGCACGTACGCCGGGAATGACTTCAATTGGTTCAAAGTTGTCGCCAGGAGTCAGATCGCGTCCCATATCTATGGCGCGTATTATCCATTCCGGCAGAAAGCGACGGAAAGGGACGAATTCGCCAAAAGGGACGATGTGTGCTTTATTAAATTGAGCTTTTACCGTCAGGGAGGCGTCAATAAACAATGCGCTGTTATACACCCCGGGCTCACGCCCGGCGTTTTCCGGCATGTTTTCGAAATCAATGGAACCGATGAGAAAAGGTATCTGGCTATTGCTGATCAATCGCGCCAATTCCGTGCGGTATCTATAGCATACCGGATGTCGGGAGCGGAACGGATAGGGAACTGCGGTCTCCGGCCAGACTATCAGATCGGGCTTGAGTTTCACGGCTTCGGCGCTCAATTCCAGATACTTGTCCAGAGCCTCCAAAGCGGCGGCTTCGTCCGCCTGACGCCGTTGAGATATGTCTCCTTGTATGGCAGCCAGCGAAAAGACCAGCCCATCGCCTTCGGCTATCTGGTAGCTCATAGTGGAAATAGGTCCCGCCATCACCGCCGTCAATATCAGCACCAGCGCCAAAGAAAATGCGACTGGACGACGCAATTTCCCGTTGCGCAATGACTTCATGTAGCTTTCCGCCGCCAGCGCCAGAGTTATATTGACCATTGCGATAAGAAAACTCACACCATAGACTCCGGTAAACTCACATATCTGTATCAGCGGCAGATTGCGCCATTGCGAAGTCGCCAGATAATTCCATGGCAGCCCCGTGCCGATCCAGCTTCTCACCCATTCAAGTATGCACCACCACGCCGCCAGCGACATCGCGAACAGTAATTCTTTGCCAATGCCCTGGTCATTGTACTTCTTCATTTCATCAAACCCCCGGAGGCGGATTTCCACCGGAATGAGCAATTTGCGTTTAAACACCGGAATCAACAGTGCCCAGAATGCTGGAAACAATGCCAGTACCGCCGCCATCGCGAAGGGGATGAAAAACTCTATTTCACGGAGCCAGAAAAACGCGCAGATACTGAAACCGTATCCCCAGATAAATCCGGCACGCCATGCCTGCCATACAGTCTTATTCCCGACGATCATTAACATCGGAACCAGCCCCAGCCAAATAACCATCGACCAGTTCAGAGACGGAAACGCCGTACTGGTCAGCATTCCCGAAGCTAGAAGAATGGTGAATTCCGTCAGTTTGCGACCGATGGATATTCTATGCGCCTCATTGCCTGAGCGCGATGCTTTTTCATTCAACTCCTTTGTCCGAAGCTCGGTGTGAGATGCCTCGACAAGCGTTATTTCAGTATTTTTCATAAATAATCCCATGTAATATCATTAAAAACCCGCTTGGAATATTGTAAGTTTCAATAATACAGTGTACTTTACCAGCTATATTAAATTTTGAAAATCCCGATGTGGTTTTTGATGAAATAAAATTATTATTATGAGTAAAAAAGTTATAGATCAGTTTGATTTTCTGGTTATAGGCAGTGGACTGGCGGGACTCAACACCGCTTTGAACCTGGCGGAAAGCGGTAAAGTCGCAGTGGTAACCAAACGTTGTGCAGAAGAATGCAATACTAAATATGCTCAAGGCGGCGTCGCCTGCGTCATCGACCATGATGATTCTTTTGACGAACATGTCCGGGATACTCTTGAAGCCGGGGCGGGTTTGTGTAATGAGGCTGCCGTCAGGACAATAGTCGAAGCGGGACCGGATGCAATACATTCGCTTATCGGTCATGGAGCTCATTTCACCACCCGCGGCGAGCTTGGCGATGAAGAGCATAAAGATGATTTTCATTTGGGGCGCGAAGGCGGACATCACCGCAGACGCGTACTTCACTCCGGAGATGTAACCGGCAACGAAATAGAAAATATCCTTATCAGCGCCGCCAGGAATAACAGCAATATCACTTTTTTTGAAAATCATATTTCCGTTGATTTGATAACTACCAAACGTCTGGGCTGGCTTGGCGAAGACAGATGTATGGGGGCGTATGTGCTTGATTCGGCTTCTCACGAAGTCATAACTTTCATGACAAAAGCTACAGTAGTGGCGACCGGCGGATGCGGCAAAGTTTATTTGTACACCAGCAATTCGGAAGTGGCCTGCGGCGGCGGAGTGGCGATGTGCTACCGCGCCAATCTGCCCATCGCCAATATGGAATTTTTCCAGTTTCATCCTACCATATTGTATGACTTCAACATCCATTCCTTTCTTATCAGTGAGGCGGTACGGGGAGAAGGCGCGGTGCTCAAGCGTAAGACTTCCAACGGCAATCTGGTGGAATTCATGGATAAATATCATAGTATGGGAAGTTTGGCTCCCAGGGACATAACCGCACGGGCAATTGATAGCGAAATGAAACGCTATGGTCAGGAATGCATGTATCTGGATATACGCCACGTTTCCGAACAGGAATTAAAAAATCGTTTCCCTAATATTTTTCAGAAATGCCTTGATAGCGGCATCAATATGAGTAAAGACCTCATTCCAGTAGTTCCTGCTGCGCATTATTCCTGCGGCGGTGTAAAAACTGACGTCAAAGGTTTTACCGGCATCAACGGTCTTTACGCCGTCGGAGAAGTGGCATGCACCGGACTGCACGGCGCCAACCGCCTTGCCAGTAACAGTTTGCTTGAGGCGCTAGTGGTTGCCAGATTAGCCGCCGATGATATAAAATCTAAGTTTGACGCGCTCAAACAGGATTATCCTGCCGGAAAGACCCCGGAATGGAGCAGCGGTAATGCCACGGATTCCGATGAACTGGTGGTAATATCCCATAACTGGGATGAGATAAGGCGTTTCATGTGGGACTATGTCGGCATAGTGCGTACCACTAAAAGGCTTGAGCGCGCCAAGACCCGCATAAAAAATATCAGAAAAGAAATCGAGAAATATTACTGGGACTTCCTGTTGACCCCAGATCTGGTGGAACTCAGAAATATTGCCTGCACCGCCGAGATAATCATTGATTCCGCCCTGATGCGTAAAGAAAGTCGCGGGTTGCATTACAACGCCGATTATGATTATACCGATCCGGGACTCGCACAAAGCGACACCATTGTACAGAAACCATATTTACAGTAGATTAACCATGGGAACAATAGAGCTGAAGCTTGATGCTTCAAAACACATTATAGACATTTGCGCGGAACTTCAGAACGCCGGATTTGAGACCTATGTAGTCGGCGGTGCGGTAAGGGATTTCCTTATCAACAAAGTACCCAAAGATTATGACTTGTCCACTTCCGCCACCCCGGATGAGATTCGCAGAGTATTCGGACGTAAACGCGCGAGACTCATAGGACGTCGCTTCAGACTCGTTCACCTTCGCCACGGCAGAGAGATCATAGAGATAAGCACATTCAGGAAAATACCCAGTAAGACTGCGCAAAACGTCAAAATCAAACATAAGCTCGATAATGCTCCGGATAATATGATTTTCTGCGACAACGAGTTCGGCACCTCAGAGGAAGACGCATGGAGAAGGGATTTCACCATCAACGCGTTGTTTTATGATCCAGTAGCGCGTAAACTTGTAGACCATACCGGACAAGGGGTTGATGATGTTAAAAACCGTCTTGTGCGCGCCATCGGCAACCCTGCTGTACGTTTTGAGGAAGACCCGGTAAGGATTCTCCGTGCCCTTAAATTTGCCGGACAGTGTGATATGACTTTTGAAGCGGAAACGGAGAAAGCTTTGATTAAAGCCGTGCCGCTGATCCGCCTTGCCGCGCCGTCAAGACTGACGCTGGAGCTGGAGAAGATACTTAAAAACCCTTACAGTCATAAGATATTAAGCCTGTTCAGGAAATACGGTTTCCTGGAGTATTTTCTTCCTGAACTGGATAAGCAGTGGGATTCTCCAGCAGGTGAAGAGATCATTAAATTTCTGGAAATACGTAATTCCAGGATAGCCACCGGAAAATATCGTGACAGCATATCGGTGGGGCTGGTTCTTACCATGCTTCCGCTTATAGAAAAAACCTTTGGGAGACTTGACTCCGGCGCAAAATGGTTTGCCAACAAGTCCAGAGCGGAGTTTTCCGAAGAAGTCTATTATATGATAAAGGATTTCTATGCCCCGCACGCTTTAATAAAAGCTTTGCTCTTTTCAGCTCAAAGGACATTTGTACTGCTCCCCGAGCTGCTTCACGAAGATCACATAAAAAAGGCATCCAATAAGCCCGGATATCCGCATGCCCGTGAAGTGATGCTTGTCATCAATCAAGTTCGTGGATTGAATAAATCACTGGAAAATATCCTGCCGAAAAAAGAGGAAGTGGCCACGGCTCAAAATCATAAAAAGCGACCTCGTCGCAGAAGATATAAAAACACACACAAACAAAAGGAGTAAAAAATACCGCCAATGATGGAGTTTGCTACTTCAATACATTGCATTGACGGAAGGATTCAGCAACCATTAATTGAATTTTTAATAACAACATTCAACATCAGATACATTGACTCTATTACGGAGCCGGCTCCATGCAAATGGATGTCAGATGAATCAGATCCCTTTTCCAGGGAATCGATTCTGCGGCGTGTTAATACGTCGATAAGGGCTCATAATACTAAACTGTTGTTTGTATCGGCACATTACGATTGTGCGGCAAATCCGGTGCCAGAAGCGGTGCAGTTTCTGGAACTTAATACCGCCGCCACGGTTCTCGGACGGATATATCCGGATATGAAAATCGTTAAGTTATGGCTGGATGAGCATTTCTCTGTGTTGGTTGTTTGAAATAATTGCTTATGAATTCCGTGTAAAAATTCATATTTTTTTACAGTATTATTTTAAGTTTATTAAAATAATCGCAGATCAAGCTCAAATATTCAGATTAATTAAAATATCATACACGGATTTACCCGAGTTCTATGTAATGGAAATGCAGTTTTTGTATTTTTTCTATACAAGCTGATTTAATCATTGCAATTCATGTTCTCTTTGTGCATAAAGCCATTGAACCAGGCACGTTGCTCAAACGTTTTTTTCTCAATTCGTTTTACCGGCTCAAGTGCGCGACCTACCGGCAGGAGACAAACCAGTGAAAAATCATCGGGAACGCCAAGCAGGTCTGCTATTTTTCTGCCGATGGCGTCCGAATCGGTGATATGGCCTTCGATCCAGCAACTCTGATAACCCAGAGCGACAATCGTCAAAAGCATATTTTCGATAGCTGCCGAATAATCCTGTACACTGAAAGACACATTACGATATGCGATAAGTCTTTGACTAATAACGCAAATCATTGCTGGCGGACAGTCTATGACCGAAGGATCCAGCAATTGATGAATTTTTTTCAATAATGACGGTTCATCAATTGCAATAAAACTGCTACTTTGTTTGTTGCAGCCGGAAGGGGCGGCAATACCCGCTTCGACAATCAGGCGGAGGTGTTCCCGGCTGACCGGAGCGACGTCATATTTACCACGGTAACTACTCCGTGAGTGTATGGCGGAAATTACATCCATAAAATATACTTACCCCGTATATGATTTGTTATAAATATGTATACCCCGGATTCAAATTACAAGTGCGACAGTTGTGTTTTTTATTACTTCACCTCTGCAAAAAGCATATTCAGGGGGTATACTGGACAAGGCAAAGTCTTCCAATCGCCGAAACAGATGGTTATCGAGTCTCCAATAAAAATCTATTGAAAATCGAGTTTTCTTTCTTATTCTTTATAGCGAATCGGCATCGGTTCATTGACAACGGGTTTATACGCCTTATATTGTATACTGGTATTGTATGGTTTTCCGTTTCAATATTAAGGGAAGGAAGCCGACGGCTTTGGATTCATATTTAAAACTTATGCATTGTGGCAAGGGGCTGAGCAACCGGTTGCGACGCTCAATGAATATTTATATATTTTGGGGACTGATTGCCTTTATCGCGGCATGCGCTATGGCTTTTTCAGCAGTTAGTCACACCAATAATTATCTGCAAAAGAAAATATTACAAGACGCCGACCTTATCGCCCAATCCCTTACAGTAGAACACATAAAGGCTCTTTTGTCCGAAACCTCAAATGTAGATAAACTTCAATATAACCGACTCAAAGAGCAACTGAAAGGGTCGCTCGCATTATACCCTGAATATGATTCTCTCTGCATACTCGGACGCGGCGAAAAAGACATTCCGCGAAAACTTGTCTGCGCAGGACTCTCCGTCGATGATAACGTTAAATATTGCGAGATCAAAGATGGACAGGTCTTCCGCAGTGGGAAAGAATATATAAGAGAATCTCATGACGATAAGGTATATGCCTATGCTCCCATATACGATCAAGGGCAGACCGTATATAGCCTAATGCTTGCAACGCAGACAAAAGCACTGGTGGAAAAGGCCGTTGAGTTCAAGAAAATTCATGGACGTGAACGGCTGCTTCAGGAGATAGCCAAGCCGGACGGCATTTTCCGGCGCAATGACATATATGTCTTCGCCTGCGATCTCAACGCTGATTTTATAGCTCATCCAGTCAAACCCGAACTTCTCAAAAAGCAAACATTCAGAGAACACGCCTTCACCCGAAAAGCCAAAGATTTGATAAACTTTGTCGATAGCGGCTGGATAGAATATGAATATGAAAACCCGGTAAGCAAACAGATCGAACCGAAAGCCACATATGTACTGAAATCAGACGATATGCTTCTCTGTGCGGGCATCTACAAAGGTCAGTGGGCGGTGATTGCCGCGCTCGAAGTCAGCATAGACCGAAAAAAATGGGATCAACAAAAATATTCCGTGATAATTCCTGCTTTATTGTTTACTTTGACTCTGTTTATTATTGTCATCGCCGGACTTAGTATATCTCGTATAAAATTCCTTAACAAAGATTTCTCAAAATGGTGGCACACATGGGGTAACGTTGCAACAGTAACGCTTGCAGGGGTGGTTCTTACCGCCTTTATGGTATGGATAACTCATCACGCGAACATCCTTACCCGCCAGGACGCTTTTTTTCAGCTGGCTTCCAGTCAAACTTGGAACGTAGTGGACATATTGCAGGATATACGCAACAATGAAATAAATGGAATGGCACGTTTCTTTGAAGCTTCCGATGATGTTGACTACGAAGAATTCAAACATTATGCCCAAAGTCTGACTAACAACAGCGCGGTAGCGGCATGGGGCTGGGCGCCGCTGACTGCCACCAAAGACCTCGACAACTTTGAAGCCCAAGCTGCTACGGAAACCGGACAGAAAAACTATCATATATGGCAATTTGATAATGCAGGAAAACGCACAGCTCCATCGGCGGACGGCTTGTTATGTCCGGTATATTACCTTGCTCCTGATATAGATGACGTCACGCTCTACGGTTATGACATAAGCTCCAACACTGATTTATGGCAGGCCTGTGACAGATCCCGAAGAACGCTCCTGCCTTCCGCCAGCACTCTTACCGATAAGACAGGTTCTAAAAATAAGAAAACCATTATCATCTATCATGCGGTATTTGACCGTAAGACACCAGATAAAATTAAAGGATTCGTATTCGCGATCCTGCAACTCAAAGCATTAGTGGAAGCGGTCGGGCACAAAGATCCCAATACTCTGAAAATTTCACTGATACATGAAGATGGTTATCTGGAACCGCTCGCCACCGGAATAACAAAAGGTTTACCGCCCGTGACAAAGTTATCCTTCACGCGTCCGCTTAACATATTCGGCAAAAATTTTGCTATTACATCAGAGGCTTGCGAAAATTTCCTGCAACTCTATCCGGCATGGAATCAATGGCTTGTCGGAATTTCAGGACTGATATTGACTTTCGGGCTTGCCTTTCTACTTATAATAATATCCATGCGCCGGGCCGAACTTGAACATCTGGTGGCAGAACGCACTTATAATCTGCGAAAAAGCGAAGGATTCATGTATGCCACCTTACGCTCGATAGGCGATGGAGTAATAGTCTGCAACAAAGACGGATGTGTCATCAACCTCAATGGAGTTGCAGAGGAGATGACCGGCTGGTCAAACTCCATGGCGGCGGGCTTGCCGGTAGATGAGATATTTAATATCGTTGATTCCAGAACCCGGAGAAAAGCAGTAAATCCCTTGAAAGCCTCATTGCATAGCGGCGAAATCGTGGAACTGAGCAATCACACCGCGCTGATAAGTCGTAAAGGCAGGGAATATCAGATTGCCGACAGTTGCGCTCCGATCAAGGACGCAGGCGGAGAAATACTTGGCGCCGTACTGGTTTTCCGCAATGTTACCGAGGAATACCGCCAACGCGAGGAACTCCGGGAAAGCAAACGACGCTTTGACCAACTGGCGGAACAAAGCCGCTCCATAGTCTGGGAATTAAATGCTGACGGACTTTATACTTATATCAGTGAAGTAGTTGAACGCGTGCTGGGCTACACTCCTGAAGAGCTGATCGGCAAAGTTTATTTCTATGACCTCCATCCGGAAGAGGGACGCGAAGAATTTAAGAAAACCGCATTTGATGTATTCGAAAAGAATCAAGCATTCCAGAATATAGTCAATCCAGCCATAACCAAAACTGGTGAAACTATATGGTTCACCACTAACGGCATCCCCATGTTTGACGAGCACGGCAAATTTATCGGCTATCATGGCACCGATACCGATATAACGGAAAGCAAGCAAAGAAGCATCTACCGCAAGATGGGTACCGAAATATTGAACATCCTTAATAAACCTGGAGACATTCAGGCCGCTTTCAAAAAAATCATCAGCGTCATCAAAGACTTCACCCACTGTGAAGCAGTCGGCATACGCATGGAACAGGGTGAAGATTTTCCATATATGGTCGAGAACGGATTTTCGCGTGAATTTCTGCTTAGCGAAAACTCTTTGGCGGCATATGATGAAAACGGCGGCATATGCCGTGACGCAAATGGTAAAGTATCCTTGGAATGCACTTGCGGACTGGTTATTTCAGGAAAGACTGATCCCTCTAATCCGTTATTCACTAAAGGCGGAAGCTGTTGGACTAATGACTCGTTTCCCTTGCTTGAACTGCCGCAGGAAAAAGATCCGCGTTTCCACCCCCGCAATGAGTGTGTTCATAACGGCTACTCGTCTATCGCGCTTATACCCATACGCAATGAAAACAGGATAGTCGGGCTTATACATATCAATTACCTCCAGAAAGGACGTCTCTCCCTTGAACGGGTCGAACAGCTTGAAGAAATCGCCGCCCATATCGGTTCGGCGATGATGCGCAAGCAGGCCGAAATGAAATACGAGACCCTTTTCAATAAAATGC
Organism: Victivallales bacterium; assembly: GCA_016936495.1. Lineage (GTDB taxonomy): Bacteria > Verrucomicrobiota > Lentisphaeria > Victivallales > SZUA-371 > JAFGXT01. The sequence continues at coordinate 12,107 of JAFGXT010000189.1, read as the reverse complement.
TTGACGGTTATGTTCTGCATGAGATCATCTGCGATAACAAAGGTGCCCCGATTGATTACCGCTTCCTGGCGATCAACCCGACCTACGAGGCAATGACCGGATTAAACGCATCCAGAGTCATCGGTCATACCGCTTTGGAAATCATCAAAGATGAGAAACAACGCCGTATCGACGTCTATGGGAGAGTTGCTCTTTCCGGCAAATCTGAGACTTTTGAGTTTTATTCAGAAACTTTGAAAAAACACTTCTTCGTCAAAGTCTTCAAAACCGCCATGCGTCAATTCGCCTGTATCTTCTCAGATATAACAGAACGCCGTAAAAATGAAGAATCACTCAAGCGTACACAGTTTGTTCTCGACCGGGCCAAAGATAACTGCATGTGGGTGGATAATACCGGACGACTTATCTACGTCAATGATTCATCCTGCCAGGCACTTGGTTACTCACGGGAAGAACTTTTAAACATGACCGTTTTCGATATAGACCCCGATTTTCTGCCACAGAAGTTTGAACAACACAAAAAAGACCTGCGCAGCATGGGGTCAATGACCTTTGAGTCGCGACAGATCCGAAAGGATGGACATATATACCCGGTGGAGGTCAGTACAAATTATTTTGAAATAAACGGACATTTCGTCGGCTGTGCTTTTTGCCGTGACATAAGCGAACGCAAACTCGCCGAAGAAAAACTGCTCGAAAGCAACCGTCAACTTGAACTTGCAAACGAAATGTCCAAAGAAATGGCGAAACGTGCGGAGGAAGCCAGTCATGCCAAAAGTGAATTCCTCGCCAATATGAGCCATGAGATACGCACCCCCATGAACGGTGTCATAGGTATGGCAGGATTATTACTCGATTCCAAGCTGGACAAACAACAACGTCATTTTGCCGAAGCCATATGCTCCAGCGGAGAATCACTGCTTACGATAATAAATGACATTCTGGACTTTTCTAAAATAGAAGCCGGCAAGATGGAACTGGACAAACAGGATTTTGACCTCAATCAGCTACTTGATGACATCACCACCATCTTATCAGTACGCGCCCACGAAAAAGGATTGGAACTGATTTGCGCCGTCGACCCCGATGTACCGCTATTGCTGCATGGCGACCCGGTCCGCCTTCGTCAGATCATCACCAACCTCGCCGGAAATGCCGTTAAATTTACAGAAAAAGGCGAAATAGAAATACATGTGTCTCTGATAACTCAAGCGGATCATGAAGTATCACTGCGTTTCTCTGTAAGAGATACCGGCATCGGCATCCCTGAAGAAAAATTGCGTCTTCTAGGAGTACGTTTTTCTCAGGTTGACACATCCACGTCCCGCCGCTATGGCGGAACTGGGTTGGGTTTGGCTATCTCCAAGCATTTATCCAGAATGATGGGCGGAGAACTCGGCGTACAAAGTCAGGAAGGCGAAGGCTCGGAATTCTGGTTTACCGTGCGCATCGAAACACAAGACACCCAACAAAGCATCGCTGCTCTGGATGCGACTTCACTCAAAGACATACGGGTGATGGTAGTAGATGACAACGCTACCAACCGGAATATCATTACAGCCAATCTGCAATCCTGGGGAATGCTCCCTGAAGAAGCGGAAGACGGACCTTCCGCCCTGGAAAAAATGCATCAGGCGGCAAACAGCGACGCTCCTTTGCATCTCATACTCATAGACATGCACATGCCAGGCATGAACGGAGAAGCGCTGGGACGAATAATACAATCCGATCCGCGACTTAACAAACCTAAAATGCTCATGCTTTCGTCAGAGAATCATCAAGACATACAAAACCTGCGCAATATCGGCTTCCACGGTTTCCTGATGAAACCACTGAGAGTTCACGAACTCCATAAGGCCATCATATCCGCATTGACTTCTGATCAGGAAACCATCGTCCCGCCCCAAAGAGTTATCCATGAATCCCCCGGCGGGAAACTTACCAGCGCGGACTTATCCGACACCAATGCCCGTATCCTGCTCGCTGAAGACAATCCGGTCAATCAGGAAGTGGCAATGGGCATACTGGCAAAAATCGGAATGCGGGCAGACATCGCAGAAAACGGCATTCAGGCACTTCATATGCTCACGCAACATTCATATGACCTTATTCTGATGGATTGTCAAATGCCGGAGCTCGACGGATATCAAACATGCCGACACATCCGCAACCCGGAATCGACGGTGCTCGACCACAATGTTCCCGTGGTGGCAATGACCGCCCATGCGCTGGACGGAGCTCGCGAAGCCTGCATTGAAGCGGGAATGAATGATTATATATCCAAACCCATCTCAGCCAACTCTCTCTCCAAAGTATTGAAAAAATGGCTCAAACCTCAACACGCTGACAACGAAACTACAACCGTCGGCGATCATGAAGAGCAAATATCACCCCGTTACGGCAGTAAAAAATACGTATGGAACAAAGAACTCATGATAAAATGCCTGATGGACGATAAGGACTTCGCCGCCAGGACGGTCAAAATATTTTTGCACAATATACCGACACAACTTGAAAAACTCGCCAGCGAACTCGAACACGGAGAATCAAATGACATAGTGAACATCCTTCATGACATGAAAGGCGCCGCCGCGCATATGAATGCCGATTTCATGTGGATGTTTATATGTGAGATGGAAAAGAATGCCAAAGCCTCCGATATAGATAAGGTCAAACAGGCGTTGCCGGAGCTGAATAAAAAATTCGCGCAAGTAAAAAAAGAAATGGAATCCGTGAAATGGCAACAAATTACCTAAGACGTCATCTCTAACTATCCTTCGCTTCCGCCCCACTGTTTTTGATAATGGTATACAAAGAATATGAACTTGCCTGCTCCTTGAACGCCTCTGTCAGCGCCTGCCAGACTTCGCGAGTTATACATAGATCATGCATCTGACAGGTATACATCTTGTCATGACAATTAACCAGATTAATCTCGCCCTCAAAAACTTCTATCACGTCCAGTACCGTTATGTCCCGGGGAGACTTTGCCAGCATATAACCGCCATTGCAGCCACGCACCGTCTTTACGTATCCCCTGCGCTTTAAAGGTAGCATGATCTGCTCAATATATGCTTCTGTAACATTCTGAGACAATGAAATATCTCTGGCTTTTACCGCTTTGTCCTCTCGTATGGCAGAATCAGCCAATTGCAACAGAATCCTTAAAGCATAACGTGGTTTTGTGGACAACTGCATATATCCCTACCCGGTTTTTTAATATTAGTAATCAAATAAATGTCTATAAAGTTAGTAAGGTATTGTTCGACGAGCCAAAAGTCAAGCACGGCACAATACTTTTTTTCAGATTTGTATAATATCGTTAATGATTAAATGTCTTATGTTTAAGATAAAAATTTACTCATTGCGTCTACGCGGCGATAATTAAGGAGGTCACAGTTTTCAAGCAACAGAAAAAAATCTGCACATGACAGGCACAACGACCAGACATGACAGTATATTACATATAACAAGCATTAACAATGCGTAGACAAGTCATGACTGATAAGATGTGAATACATTTTACGATATTTCCCCGGCGATATTTTTTTCAGTCCGGTAAAGCGTCTGATAAAATAGTAATGATCAGAATATCCCAGCGCGGCGGCGACGTCGGATATTTTCATATCACTTCCGGTAAGAAGTTCTGAAGCTCTGTTAACCTTCAGCGAATCGATATAAACCTTGGGAGTCATCCCGGTCTCACGCAAAAACATTGTCCGCAAATAATTGGTGCTGACATTGCAATATTCCGCCATTTCCTGTACAGTCCACCACTTTTCCGGGCTTTGATTAAGCTCTCGCAATAAACGTTTCAGCTGCTTTGACTGCGTCGATTCAGGTAGCCTGATACTCTCCCGATGCAACTCAATAAAGAGCTTCTGAAGCATCAAACTGGCTTCAAACAATGAACTTATGGCAACTTCTCTGAGCTTATTGATAATGGGTAGCAGCCGACGCTCATTCCCGATATTAACAACCCCGTCGTTAATTATCCCGGAATATTTCAGAGCGTCAGCAGTGGGACCGGAAAAACATATGGAATCTTCGGTATAATACTTGTGATAAAGACCATAATTCATGCGTTTTCCGGGCGTTACAATCACCGCCATCCCCGGAGTAAGCTCAGTAAATTGCCCGGTATCGTGATCAAGAAAAAAACCATCGCCCTTAAACAAATGACTGATACAGTAGTAAGGAAACACACGAACGGCATCGAGATTGCTCCTGTTACTTGTTATATTCTCATAATAACAGTCAATCGTCAGACCCGATGCTTTCATTATACCCGACACCCTCGCCGGGACTGGAGAATTGTTGATTTCCCCGGGTATTGTTATTTTTCCATTCATAGCTTGTGAAAAATCCATTTATAAAACAGCAACAGCACTGTATTATATATAATATTGTGTTTGATGACTATATTCAAGCATAAAACTGTAAACTTGTGTTTTTTCTAAACAAAGAGGGATTCTATGAAAAACAAGGCTTCTGTTTACATTGACACAACACAGGCTCCGGCTGAACTTCATAATATGCTGGAAACCCTGCGTGAAGAGTACTTTTGTAAAAATTCGGAAAACTGCAAAATAACTTTTGAGAAACTGCCGGAACCCGGTGCCCTGAAAGTCGAAAAACGTGGCGGCGACGTCGTTATATCCTACGGTAGCCACCACTGTGCCGCGCGCGGGCTCGGTCTGGCTCTTGCCGGTGTGGAATGCACCGAAAATACCTGTTTTGAATCGCTCGGCATCATGCTGGACTGTTCACGCGGAGCGGTGATGACCGTTGAGCACATCAAAAGCTGGCTGCGACAACTGACGCTTATGGGCTACAATATGCTGATGTTGTATACCGAAGATACATATCTGTTACCCGATGAACCCTATTTCGGCTACATGCGCGGATCGTATTCACAGGCGGAAGTGAGAGAGATAGATGATTACGCCGCGGCTCTGGGCATTGAGCTGATTCCCTGCATTCAAACTCTGGGACACCTGGAACAACCCCTTAACTGGAGCGCTTATGACAAAATAAGAGATACCGCCAGCGTGATGTTTGTTGACAAAACTGAAACCTATGCCATCATCGACAAAATGCTGGAATTCTGGAGCGGAGCCGTCCGCTCACGACGCATACACATCGGCATGGATGAAACCCATGACCTCGGACGCGGCAAATTCATGGACGAACACGGCTTTGAACGCGGCTTCGATATATTCAACCGCCACTTGGACACAGTTGTAAAACAATGCGCCAGACACGGGCTTGAAGCGATGATATGGTCGGACATGTATTTCCGCATGAGCAACACCCGCGGCGATTACTACGACATGAACTCATCTATTCCCGAAGACGTAAGACAAGCTATTCCGGAACAGGCAAATCTGGTCTATTGGGATTATTACCATGAGAATAAAGAATTTTATATGGAATGGATACGCCGCCACCGTGAGCTAGGCAAGGAACCAATGATGGGCTCCGGCGTATGGACATGGAGTCGCCTGTGGTACGATCATCAAAAAACTGAATCGACGGTACGCCCCTGTATTGCCGCCTGCCGCGAATCCAAGCTAAAAGAGCTGATGTTCACCATGTGGGGTGATGACGGCGCATATTGCGATTTCGACTCCTCTCTCGCCGGCTTATGCTGGAGCGCCGAGCTATCTTTCGGCGGTAACGAAGACCCGGAAAAACTCGAAAAACTGTTCTCTGCGGTCAGCGGCGGCAGCTACAAAGAACATATCATCATTTCAGGGATGGAACTATATTGTAAAGATCTTCACCTTACCGCCCCCCGGGTGATATGGGATGATCCGCTCTTGTGCCGCTGGTTCCGGGAACTGACAAAAGTCAATAGCGGTCTGGAAAAACAATTACTGGAAAATTATCGTTCTATCATGGATCAGACAGCGACGTTCTCTTTTGACTCCGAAGCAGGTGATATCGAACACGCCTTCAACATCGCTGCCACAATGACCAGAAAAATAGATTATCAGATAAAACTCATGCAGGCGTATGAAGACAAAGACCATGCCGCGCTGAAAACTCTGGTAACACAAGACATCCCTGTTCTGATCAACAGTTATCGCACCTTGAGTGTATCTTTCCGCAGACAATGGATGCGAAAGTTTAAACCTTTCGGACTTGAAGTCATACAATCCAGATTCGCCACCCAAATAGCGCGTCTGGAAGAAGCCGCACTCCGGCTGACGGACTTGACCGAACAGCGTATCAACAGCATACCGGAACTGGAAAAAATGCCTCTTAGCGGTAAACAGCCGGAAGGCATGGGCTATAAAAAATGTGCCTTCACCATGACCGCCCGCTGGTAGGATAAGAAAAAAACTCCGCTTTATTCCCGCATAAACCGGCTTAACGCCAGTTGACGGAATTGAAGCGGAGATACCCGCTCCAGGCGCTTGAAAGTCCGGCTGAAACTGAACTGATCTTTGAAATTCAGCATGTCGCTGATTTCTTTTATGGACAAATCGGTTTTAACCAGAAATTCTTTCGCCTGGAGTATTTTGTATTCACAGATCAGCCTTGCCGGAGGGTTTTTCAGATATTCATTGCACAGTCTATTAAGCCGTGTAGTGCTGACCGCGAGTTTCCGGGCAAGCCCGGGCACGTCCAAAGCATGATTGACATTATCAGCCAGAACGCGGTACAAACTTTGCGGAAAGTCATCTATCTCACTGCAACGCCGGAATTCCACAGAATAAAACTCATCTGGAATACCCCGCACCATACGCCAGAATAGTTCATGCAGCAGAATATGCGCCAGCGACGTGGAACCGGTCTTCCGTCCCTGCATCTCTGCCGACGCTTCCTTCATGATGCTAAGAATAACTCCAGATTCGTCACTGAACACCTGATCGGCGGCATTCAACTCATGCCTTTTCAACAACGGTATTCCCGCTTCAACCGCCGTCCCCGGTCGCAATGTGAAACTTAACGAGTAAAACTTCAAATCCACGCGACTTTCATCATCATGCAGATCACCGGGACAAACCAATAGCATACTCCCCGGATTCAAAGTTATCTTTTCATGATTCAACCATGCTTTGTAATAACCGCTCTCGACATAAATAAGTTCATGATCCATATGCCGATGAACTCCATATTTAAAATCCATCAACCCGGCGTTATAATCAAAGCGGACAAACTCCGGATGCAATTCAGAAGACGGATTCAAATAATGAGTATAACAGAATGCTTTCTGAATCTCTTTCTTGGGACTATTCTTCATAATGAAAAAGTTTAAATTGCTATATTTTAAATATTATCAGCCATAACAAAACACTGAAACAGCGCATTTAAAGATATATATTATGTTAACAAACCACAAATGCAACAAGGAGACCGCGAATATGTCCATATTTTCAGAAAGACTTGAACAACTCACCGCCGACCATCAGACTCTGATCAATCGTAAAAATCAACCTGTCAAACCCGGTAACGGCATTTACACAAAATGGAGAAACCCGGTCATCACCGCCGATCACACTCCGCTGTTCTGGAGATATGACTTTGATCCCGTAAACAACCCTTTCCTTATGGAACGTCAAGGCGTCAACGCTGCATTCAACCCCGGCGCAATCTTTTTCAACGGAAAATACTGTCTGATAGTAAGAGTTGAGGGTGCGGATCGAAAAAGCTTTTTCGCGGTGGCGGAAAGCGATAACGGCGTCGACAACTTCAAATTCAAAGATTATCCGATAGCCATGCCGGAGACAGACCGCCCCGACGTCAATGTATATGATATGCGCCTGACCTGCCACGAAGACGGCTGGATATACGGCGTGTTCTGCACCGAACGCAAAGACCCCGCCGCACCGGAATCCGACACATCCATGGCGGAAGCCTTGTGCGGCATAGCCAGAACCCGTGATCTGGAAAACTGGGAACGCCTTGACGACCTGAAAACCCCTTCTCCTCAGCAACGCAACTGCGTCCTGCACCCTGAATTTATTGACGGCAAATATGCATTTTATACCCGTCCACAGGATGGGTTTATCGACTGCGGCAGCGGTGGCGGTATAGGCTTTGGACTGGTAGACGATATACAACACGCCGTCATTGAAACCGAGACCATCATTGATGAAAAACTTTATCACACCATCAAAGAAGTAAAAAACGGCGCCGGATGCGTGCCGATAAAAACCAGTGAAGGCTATTTGCATATAGCTCACGGCGTACGCAACTGCGCTGCGGGTCTGCGTTACGTCATCTACGCCTTTATGACCGAACTAGAACGCCCGTGGAAAGTATGTCATGCTCCGGGTGGAGCACTTATTGTGCCTGAGCACGATGAACGTATCGGAGATGTATCCAACGTCGTCTTTACCAATGGCGCGATAGTCAACGGTAACGACGTGAAAATATATTATGCCTCAAGCGATACACGCTGTCATGTGGCGACTTCCACCATCGAACAACTGGTGGATTATTGTAAAAACACACCCGCCGATGCGTTGACCACCGGCGGATGCGTCAAAATACGCCATGAACTTATCCGTAAAAACCTGTCAGAAAACAAATTCTGATCAGAGATATTCCAGCATTACCGGCCAGGCGGCTTCCGCGTAAAAGCGATGTCCGCCTTCGGCTATGACATGACGACAATTACCAGGAGCTCCCGCATCTGTATAAATCTGTTGCAAACGCGCGAACTCTTTTTTTGCCGCATCCAACGGAAATATAGTATCTTCGGTACCATTAACCACCACCATCGGCTTCGGCGCGGCAAGCCCTACCACATCGGCAGTCTCACCATAGACCATAAGCCCCGGAACATAATTGCATATGCAATGATGCATCGCCGCGATGGAATCGCGAAAAGTGGAGAACGATGACGACGGCATCACATGAGTGATACGGTCAAGCAACCCGCCCGCGAACATAGATGCGGTTCCACCTCCGGAATTACCCATCACGCCTATACGTCCGGGATCTGCGTCCCCACGGGACAACAGATAATCAATTCCCCGGTCTATATCATAAATACGCTCGCCGATGAGCGTACGCCCCAACAACAACGCGTGCGCTGACGGTGGATGACAACGGGAACAAGACTCATGCTCATCCTCGCGCTCACCGAAACCGCGTTGTTCAATACACAACGCCGCGACGCCATAACGCATACACACCAGCCCAAAATCGCGATCACCTTGAATCTCAATGACTTTATTATCGTCATGCAAATCCACCGCTATCGAGTTATGCGCTCCCGTGCTGTGCCCCTGAACGCAGACAAAAAACGGTCCCGGCGCTTTAAAACCATGCGGAATACACACATATGCCATTACATCGCAACCCTTCTCGGAAGCAAAATAGATCTTTTCAATAGTACCCAGCTCATGTTCACGTTTCCACACCGAACGAACATTCAGTTCCGGGCGTTCCAGCTTCATCATACGGTCAAGTCCAAGTATGCCCTCGAGCCTGTTTCGGGCAGCTTTACGCCATTGCGCGAAATTGCCATTATAAGTCATCTCGGGATTAATACCGTCCATCAACGCCCGGTGATGATCTGCCGGAGTAAGCGAATAACTCATTGCTCTCTTGTCCTTTGATTGTTTATCATTCAAAATAAATTCAAATAGAACTAAACGTTTAGCTCACATACTACTTTATTGCCTGAACGCATTTATTTCACGCTTTTTTGACGAAAAAGTCATAAAAAAATCAAAGACCGCCGCCGCGTCTTGTATTAACCGCGCGGCAGGCTATTTTATAACGCCATAACAACTGGAGAAAACATGTTTACTGTAAAATTAAAAAAAGGACGGGAAAAATCCGTCATTAACCGCCATCCGTGGATATTTTCCGGCGCGCTGCAAAACAATGATATGCCATCGCCAACTCCCGGCGCCACCGTTGAAGTGCTGGATTCACATAATCAGGTCATCGGCACAGGCGCCTGGTCGCCGGAATCAATGATTCAGGTGAGAATGTGGAGCTTTGATCCCCAGGAAAAGATTGACAAAGAATTTTTCCGCAACAGGATCACCCGCGCGTTACAACTGCGCGACACGCTGGGCATGATGCATCCTGACGGCGCTTGCCGGATTATTGCCGGAGAGTCAGACGGTTTGCCCGGATTGACCGTAGATTTCTATGCCGGATTTCTCGTATGCCAGTTTCAATCCTGCGGAGTTGAAGCACAAAAAAGTCTGATAATTGAAGTATTAAACGAAATACTCAAGCCTGAAGGCATTTATGAACGCTCAGACACTTCAGCACGAAAAAAAGAAATGCTTGAAGATTCAATCGGTTTGCTGTACGGCAGTGAGCCGCCTGAACATATCATCATCAACGATAAAGATCTGAAATTCAAAGTAGACGTAAGAACCGGACACAAGACCGGATATTATCTGGATCAACGCGATAACCGTTATGCGCTCTCAGATGCCTGCAAAGGGCGCGAAGTACTCAATTGCTTTTCCTATACAGGAGCGTTCTCCGCCTGGGCAATGAACGCCGGAGCTGCCAAAGTTACCGATATCGACTCTTCTGAAAACGCGCTCAGTATCGCAGCGGAAAACTATACGCTGAACGGTTTCGCGCCGGAACGTTATGAACAGATATGCGGCGACGTATTTACTGAACTGAGAAAATTTCGCGACAGCCGCCGCACTTTCGACATAATTGTCCTGGATCCGCCCAAGTTCGCCGATACAAAAGGCAAGGTGAACAAGGCGGCGCGAGCGTATAAAGACATCAACATGCTGGCAATGAAACTCCTGCGCGAGAATGGCAGATTATTCACCTTTTCCTGCTCAGGCGCAATCAGCGCGGAACTCTTTCAGAAAATTGCCGCCGACGCCGCAGTTGACGCGAAACGCGATGTAAAGATAGTCAGACGACTGTTTCAGGCGCCGGATCATCCGGTCGCGCTGAATTATCCGGAAAGCCTTTACCTGAAAGGCCTGGAATGCGTCGTCTGCTGATCTATCCGCGTTGTGCCGGATTGAAAATCGCCTGACCCTTTACAAAATCTATCTGCGCCAGGCGCAGATAGAGGATATCGCCAGTCTTATACTGACTGTTGGAATGACGCGATACCAGTTTATTATCTGAACGCCTGTGCTTGAAACTTCCGCGCAGGCTTTCTATCGGTACAAAACCGTATACGCCCAAATCCTGAATATCCACCACCAGACCGGCAGGGGTTACTTTCGCCACCATGCCGTCATGAAACATTTCCTGTTCCACATTTTCATCGATCATCTGCTGGAGGTAACGCAGCTTCAGACGGTCATTGGCAGAATACCAGGCTTCATCGTTATTAGCTTCCTTCTCAGTACAACTTATGGCAAATTCTTCGAACTTCTTATTGGAACGCAACTTGTCCCCTGTATCCAACGCCCACAGCTGCTGATGTACCGCCAAATCCGGATAGCGTCTGATCGGACTGGTGAAATGACTGTACATGGTCTTGCCCAACCCGAAATGCAATTCCGGCTCGGCTTTGTACATAGCTCGCGGCAATGAACGCAAAAATGAATTCATAATGATCGGCTTCTGCGGTCCGTCCTCAATATGCTCAAGAAACTTATTTATCTCGGTACGTGAAAGCAGCGCTCCTGGATTCAATCCGAAAGAATCGATCATCAACGCGCAGAACTCTTCGAGTTTGTCAGGATCGGGTTCAGGATGAGTACGGAACAATCCCGGAATCTTTTTGGTTATAAGTTCTTCGGCTACCGCTGAGTTAGCGGCAAGCATAAATTCTTCCACGATCTGATCCGCCTCGCGCTGATTCTTCCGCTTAATTCCAAGGATAAGCTCTTTTTCCTCATCACACAGCACACGTATTTCAGTAGTAGCTATTTCCAGAAACTGCTCGTTGTGCTTACGCAAACGACGAACTTTTTTAAAGACGTCATAGAGCATATCCACGTTGGTCACGAAATTTTTATCCCAGTCGCTCAAAGGCTTGCCAGTATCAATATATTCCTGAAGCTGATCATAATTCAGCCTGCGGTTAACGTTTATCAGACTGTGAAAACGCTGTGAGCTCAATATCTTACCGCTGTCAGTGCAGATAGTGAACATAACCGTATGCGCGGGCATAACGTCGCCCTCGGTCAAACTGATCT
>JAFGXT010000188.1 GCA_016936495.1 Victivallales bacterium | reverse complement strand
GAGCAGTTCCGCGCCGGTTCCCTTGACATAGGGCACGTGGATGCGTATGTCTGAGGTCTGACCAATGCGGTCCAGGCGTCCGATACGTTGTTCGAGCAGTTCCGGGTCAAGGGGCAGATCAAGCAGTACCAGATCATGGGCAAATTGAAAATTTCGTCCTTCGCTGCCAATTTCGGAACATATCATCATGCGTGCGCCGTCGGGTTCGGCGAACCACGCGGCGGCACGATCACGCTGAATCAGGGTCATGCCCTCGTGAAACAACGCCGTGGCGACACCACAGAACTGTGAGAGCGTGTCTTTTATGGATACCGCCTTGTCCATGTCGCCACAGATGAGCAATACTTTCCTGCGGGGGTGGTTCTGGAGGAAATCTGCCAGAAATCGGATTTCCGCTTGCTGTGTTGTGTTTTCTCCAGAGGGAAGGGGGATAAGACGCGGGCGGCGTCTGGGGAAATCGGTCATTGCCGAGCGTGTATTTCTGAACATCACTCTGCCGACGCCGTGGCGGTCAAGCAAATCGCTTATGAATTTTTCACGTGAACGCGATGAATTATAATCCAGTTTGACTGGTGAATCATGGCTTATGAGCGTGGCAAGGTATTTTATTTCGGCGTTTACCAGTGTTTCGCCTTTAATGAGTTTTCCGGCAATTTCGGCGGTACGGCGATAATGTCGGGTTTCCTTGTTGAACTTCTCCAGATCATAATAGCGTTCCGGGTCAAGCAGTCTCAAACGGGCGAAGTGTCCTTCAAGTCCGTGATGTTCCGGCGTGGCGGTAAGCAGTAATACTGAAGGAGTATGCGTTGCCAGAGTTTCCACCAATTCGTACTCCTCACTGGCTTGTTCCTGGCTCCAGCGCAGATGGTGTGCTTCATCAACGATGAGCATATCCCAGTTGTCGCCGGGCACTTGCTGTCGTCCGGTATGGTTCCATGCGGATACGGCGGTTTTGATACTGCACAAGCATAGCTGGCTTTCTTCAAACGGAGATACGTCCGTGTCTTCCAATGAGTCCGCGTCAATGATGGAGAAATTCAGATTGAATTTTCTTCTAAGCTCTACAAACCATTGATTGACCAGCACTTCCGGCACTAGCACCAGTATTCGCGACGCCAGTCCGCGTAAAAGTAACCCGTGCATGATCAGACATGCTTCGATGGTCTTGCCCAGTCCCACTTCATCTGCCAGCAGCAGGCGCGGGCGATGGCGCGTGAGCGCTTCGTGAGCAATATAGAACTGGTGTGGGATGAGTTCTACTCTGCCGCCGGAGAGTCCGTGCAATTCCGAATGCCGGATAAAATGTTTTTTTCTGAGAGCTTCAAGCCGCAGGTCAAAGAGTTCATGCGTGTCAAAATGTCCCGACAGCAAACGAGCCTCCGGCTTGCAGAATGAGGTGTCACCGGAAAGTTGAGCTTCTTTTATGCTGATGCCGTCGCCGGAATACGTGAGTATGCCGCCGCTTTCGTCAACCTGTTCGATGGTGAATTCCTTGCCGGAAGCGCTTTTTATTGTGTCGCCAATGTTGAATCTGACCCGTTTAAGCGGGGCGTTAGCGGCTGAATAAACCCGGGTTCCGCCATTGCCGTGAAATAACAACGTAACAAGACGGGAATCGGCATTGAGCACGATTCCCAGTCCCAGCTCCGGCTCCATTTCACTTATCCAGCATTGACCCGCTGAAAATTTCATGGTATCCATATATATTCGAATGTCGGGATTAGATTAAAGTTCGTTATCCAGTTGCTCAACGGTGCGGGCAAATTCTTCCAGCGCGACGTTGACCGGCTCAGGGGTGGATAAATCCACTCCGGCGTTTTTCATTATGTCCAGAACGTCTTTAGTATCTCCGGCTTTGAGGAATCCCAGATAGGCGTCAAGTTTTCCGGGATCGCCGCTGAGAATATTTTTCGACAATTCGGCGGCGGCGGACAATCCGGTGGCGTATTTATACACATAGAAGTTGTAGTAAAAATGCGGTATGCGCGCCCACTCCATTTCTATGCGCTGATCCGGCTTGACGATATTACCGTGGTAGTCATTGTTGAGCTTGAAATAGCTTTGGGACAGTTCGTCGGCGGTGAGCGGAATGCCCTGCTCAGCTTTTTGATGGATTATTTTCTCAAATTCCGCGAACATAGTCTGACGGTAGATGGTGCCTCTGAACTGGTCGGCATGATGATTAAGCAAATAAAGCCGGAAATTTTTATCCGTACATTTATTCATCAAATAATGATGCAGCAGCAGTTCGTTGGTGGTGGAGGCGACTTCCGCGACGAATATGCGGTAATCGGCGTTATGATAGTCCTGCGCCTCGTTTGAGTAATACGAGTGCATTGAGTGTCCGAGCTCATGCGCGAGCGTGAATACGTCGCTCAAAGTATTGGTATAGTTGAGCAGGACATAGGGGTATGAGTCGTAGCAACCGCTGGAGTATGCTCCGGAGCGTTTGCCTTTGCACTCGTGCACGTCTATCCAACGCTGTTCGAAGGCTTTATCCAGTTTTGAACAATAATCCTCACCCAGCGGCTTAAGGGCTTCACGCACCCATTTGCACGCCTGTTTCCAGGAGATAGATTGTTTGCATTCAGGCACCAGCGGATTATGCAGATCGTACATATCTATTTTTTTTAGCTTCATGGCACGAGCGCGGACTTTGAAGTATTTGAACAACGCGGGCAGATTGCCGCGTACCGCGGTGATGAGGTTGTCGTATACTTCCACCGGGACGTTGTCGGAGAACAGCGACGCCTCCAGCGCCGATGGATATTTTCTGATCTTGGCACTGAAAGTATGCAGTTTTACATTACCCTGAAGAGTTGACGCCAAGGTGTTCCTGAATTTGTAATAGGTGTCATACATGGCGGTAAAGGCTTTTTTACGCACTCCCCGGTCGGCGGATTCCAGAAAATTAATATAGTTGCCGTGAGTGAGTTCCACTTTCGTTCCGTCTTCGTCTTTGACTTTCGGGAATTTCAGATCGGCGTTGTTAAAGGTGGAGAAGGTTTTGCCGGAAGCCGAAAAAACATCCGACGCCATACCCATCAGACGCTCTTCTTTGTCTGAAAGCGTATGAGCTTTGTCGCGGATGATCTCTTCCAGAGTGCGCTTGTACAGCTTCAGCTCTGGCGCGTCAACGTATTTTTTCAGTTCTTTATCGGGCAGAGCGGTTAATTCAGGTTCAAACCAGGAGAGTTCGCCGCTGATCTCGGCAAATTTGGATGAAGCTCGGTCCACCAGAGCCCGGTGGGCGGATATGGAAGTGTCCTGATCTGACAGCAGATGCGCGTAGACGTATACTTTTTCACCGATGCGTTCGAGTTCGTCCGAAGTTTTAAACGCCTCAGCCAGAACCGATGCGCTTTCTCCCAGGCGCCCCTTGAACGCGGCGGCGGCGGATAACAATCCGTCGAGTTTCTTAAAGTCTTCTTCCCATTTTTTCTGGTCATCATATATCGCGGACAGATCCCAGGTCATGTCAACGGCTATTTCCGAATGTAACGGCAGTGTGGTCTTTTTCTTCGACATTGTTATTCCTCTGCTGGTGTTGGTCT
>JAFGXT010000015.1 GCA_016936495.1 Victivallales bacterium | reverse complement strand
TGATTTTTAGTCGAGCAGTGAAAGTTCAGCCTCGCAAACCTGCGTCCGAAGAGGGGTCAGGGACTTGCGCCCAGCAGCACTAGTTGCCAACGATGCCAACGGCACATATTACGGCCTATTGACGCTATGCCAGTTGGTTAAGAAGAAAATGATTCAGGGCATGGACGTCTTTGACTATCCGGCATATCCCTGCCGAAGCGGCTTGTTTGTTTGCGACACCGAGCCCCCCATAAAACTAAATGATAAATTATTGAATATCATTAAAGACTTTTCAAAACACCGGATTAATTATTTGCAGCTCAGGACTCACGACTGGATTGCATTGGACAATCCAGATGTGGTAAAAGAGATCTTAAAAATAAAAGCCTATGCGGAAAAGTTTCACATTAAAATTATCCCATATTTGCAATGCTATGGGCACAGCAAAGCTTTTTTGTGGCGCGACCTGAGAACCGGGCACACCAAAACCATCAAAGATGAGAAAGTCATATTAGAAGATGAACCAGTTGTACTCAAGCATAAAAACCTCATCATTACAGAGGACCTTCCGGTCATTGTTCGCAACGGCAACAATGAAGAGCTGGTTGAAAACCGCGATTACAAAATTATTCCCGGAACAATTAAAACAGTTTGGAAGCACCCCAAAGAAGTCCGTTATGGTTGGGCAAAAGCCTATATCTGCTCCGATAACGAACCATTTAAAATTCAACGCATCAACGGCGGAGCCATAAAACATGGTCAAAATGTACTGGTCAGTTACGACATCGCCACCGGCAGCGAAGGGTATTGCCCGCTGTCAAAACATATGCATGAAATATTCAAGCAAGCCATAACCCGTACGGTTGAACTTCTCAAACCAGAATATTTTAATTTGGGTATGGATGAAATTTGGGAAATTAGAGGTCAAGGTCGATGCTGCGCAAATAAATTTGCAACTGACGCCCAGGCAATGGAATACGAGGTCAATAGAGCGACTGAAGTAGTGAAACAAATAGCGCCAGATACAAAAGTTATGATTTTCGGAGACATGTTTGATGAAAACCAAACCCCTGCCTGGAAAACATTTGATGGTTCGAATCTCATTTCACAGCGACGGCTGTCGCACGAGGCAATCATGATGCCATGGTACTACGGTACATCCATTACCACAGTTGACAGTATTCAACAAAGCAGTATGCTGTTTCTTGAAAATGGTTATGAAATCGTTGGAACTTGTGGAAACCGACCTGAAAGTGTCTTTTTGTGGGGACAATTCTTACTCACTCGCAAAGACCGTTTTAACATTGCCGGATTAACTTACACATTATGGGCTTCGTCAAAAAAATATCCCGGAGAGCTCGGCTATGCTGCTTATGTTCAAAACTCCTGGTCGCCCTCCCGTATGTATCTATACAATACAGGAAAATTGCGAACAATCCTTGATTCCATAGGCATAACCGATTCAAGCACAGCAGAAGGTATAAAAAAACTGGCCGGAGAATTCTCCTCGCCCTCATGGCTCAACACCATTAAAGAACTTCAACCGGAAAGTGAACAGGAAGTTAAAGATGCCTTTCGCGCCGTCCCTCCAGACGCATTTAACTTAAAGTCATATGCCATCGTTCCTGACCAGGCAAAGCAATTATTGCAATGCCTGGAATAAGCACAGCCATCTCTGTTCATTTGTTACATTTTGAGAGTATTGCCTACCATGGCAATACTTTTTTTTGTCCTTATTATCGGATTTTGCCTGAGTTTTTTCAGCTTATCTCAGCTCAAAAAGCTCAGGCAAAATCCGTTTAAACAGTTTCTAATGCCTTACGCTTAAAAAAAGTACTTTAAGCATTGAAATTTCACATCAGTGATATACATTAAAGTTTTTACAAAATTTTTCAATATTGTATTCTATTGCGCGGTAAGGCGCGGAAATTTTTCTATATTATTCTAAGGAGATGACACATATGAACAAAAAGAAGTCTGAACAGCAGGCGGACGCCGAAGCAAAAGACGTCCAGCAGGAGCTTGAGACTCCAGAAAACGTACAGCCGGAGGAAGAACAGTCTGAGATTTCTGAAACAGAAAAGCTTCAGCAGCAACTGGCGGAAGCCAATGATAGATTACTAAGGCAACGTGCAGAGTTCGATAATTTCCGCAAACGCTCCTTCAAAGATCTGGAGCAAAGCAGGCTCCTTGCCCGGATTGATACACTGATGCCGTTTATTCAGGTATTCGAACATCTCAGCATGGCGATGAAGTCAACTGAGACCTCCGACAACATCGAAGCGCTGAAACAGGGGTTGACCATGATCCTCAGCGAATATGAAAAAGCCTTTGATGACATTGGAGTGGAGAAATTTGACGCGTTGGGCCAGAAGTTTGATCCAGAACTGCACGAAGCAATGTCCAACCAGCCATCCGAAGAAGTGGCGGAAGGCATAGTTCTCCAGCAATGGAGCAATGGTTATAAACTCGGCGAACGCCTGCTGAGACCGGCACGAGTGGTCGTCAGCAGCGGCGCGGAAAGCAAATAAGCAGAGGTTGAAACTATGGCTCAGGATTATTATGATTTACTTGGGGTATCAAAGTCAGCTTCGGCCGCCGAGATAAAAAAAGCATACCGCAAAATGGCGGTGCAGTACCATCCGGACAAGAATCCCGGAAACAAGGAAGCCGAAGAGAAGTTTAAAGATATATCTCAGGCATACGAAGTGCTCAGCGACCCTTCAAAAAAGGCTCGATACGATCAGTTTGGGCACGATGCCTTTACCAGCGCCGGACGTGGCGGTGGTGGTGGCGCTGGAGGATTTCACGATCCCTTTGATATTTTCAGTCAGGTCTTCGGCGGCGGCGGAGGCGGCAACAGCTTTTTCGATGACCTTTTCGGTGGCGGTTCTTCCCGACGCAATCCCAACGGCAGGGTGGACGGCTCCGATTTGCGCTATGATATGGAAATAGATTTTGAAGACGCCGTCTATGGCGCTGATAAAAAGATCAAAATTCCGCGCCTGGAAGCGTGTGATTCATGCGGCGGCTCCGGTTGCGCCGCCGGCACATCAAAAACCACATGCTCGCGCTGTAACGGCTCCGGCCAGGTGTCAATGGCACAGGGATTTTTCAGCGTCAGACAGGCATGTCCCACCTGCGGCGGTACCGGACAGATGATAAAAAACCCTTGTCCGAAATGCCATGGCGAAGGTCGTGTCAGAATAGAAAAAACTTTGCAGATACATATTCCGCCTGGTGTTGATACCGGTTCACGCCTCCGGGTATCCGGCGAAGGAGAAGCCGGACGCAATGGCGGACGCAACGGGGATTTGTACGTGGTCATCCATGTTCAGGCGCATGATATTTTCAAACGCGAAGACAACGATATTCTCTGTGAAGTGCCGATTGACTTTGTTACGGCTGCGCTGGGCGGCGTAATCGAAGTGCCAACCATCACCGGCAAAGCGAAAATGAAGATACCGGAAGGAACTCAAAGCGGTTCGGTATTGCGTTTAAAAGGCAAAGGTGTACCTTCATTACGCGGAGGACATCGCGGTGATCAGCACGTGAGGATATTCGTGGAGGTACCCAAAAACCTTAACCGCGAACAGAAAGAGGCATTACAAAATTTCCGTTCTGCCTGCGGCAGCGAAAAAGTGCACCCGCTTCAGGATTCTTTCCTCGAACGCGCCAAACGCTTTTTTGTAAAATAAGACAAAACATAATATGGCAAAAAGTAAAAACGATAATTCAAATATACTTGCACGCAACAAGAAAGCTTTCCATGACTACACCGTCCTGGACAAGCTTGAAGCGGGCATTGAACTGCGCGGCACCGAAGTAAAAAGTTGCCGCGCGCATGCCATAACTCTGGTCGACGCCTATGTCAAAATCGACAAAGGCGAAGCCTGGCTGCTCAATGCCCATATCTCACCCTACGAATACGGCAATGTATTCAATCATCAGGCAAAAAGCAGCCGCAGATTGCTGCTGCATAAACGCGAAATCCTCAAGCTGTCCATCAAAATCAAAGAGGGCGGTTGCACTGTCGTACCCCTGATGTTCTACCTGAAAAACGGCAAGGTAAAAGTCCAGATCGCTCTCTGTAAAGGTAAAACTCATGCGGATAAACGCGATACGCTGAGGAAACGTCAGGATGATATGGATGCCAAAAGATTGATGGGGTCGAAAAACCGGGGATGAACACTATTGCCGCCGGTATTGGACGGGACTGATAGTAATAAAAAAAGAAAAAAATCAGCGAAGCAGTACAAACTCACCCGGCAGTGCCGGGACGCGGTCCAGCGGCGGACACGCTGGTCGGCGAAGCCGAAATGTATTACCTAAGACCCATTGCAACTCACAGGAAATGGACACGTCAGCAACATTTTTCCTGAGCGGCGAAGCAATGCGAAAGGGAAAATGTTACGGCGGAATCTTTTGTCAGAGCCGCCGGGATTGTTGATAATACGTCATCGCCTCGGGCATCCGGCGATTCATCTCCTGGATACGGCTACCGCTCATCGGATGAGTGGAAAGAAACGCCGTCAACGCGCTCTCCTTTGACGGATCGGAAAATTTATTCCAGAACGCGATAGCCGCCCGGGGGTCATATCCGGCTTTAGCCATATACAGCAAACCCAGATAGTCCGCCTCGTATTCGTGCTTGCGACTGTAGGGCAGAATCGCGCCGACATTGGCGGCTACGCCATACGCCTGCATCCATAGATCCATGTTCTGAACCTGAGACTCCTGCATAAAAGCCGCCGCAATAGCGCCTCCGACCTGAAGTGCCAATTGATGTGACATCCTTTCCGCGCCGTGCCGCGCTATCACATGCGCTATCTCATGACCTATTACCGCCGCAAGTTCAGCGTCATTGGCGGCATACTTGAACAGTCCGGAATATACCGCGACCTTGCCGCCGGGCAAGGCAAACGCGTTCGCCGTGTCCGATTCTATCACTTTAAACTCCCATGGATATTTATTTGCAGCCGCTCCCAGCGATTTAACGATATTTCCCCCTATCCGCTCTACCGTATGTATTTTTTCCGTATCGGTGGACAGCTTCTCCGACGCCATTACCTGTTGCCATGCTTCAGTTCCCATGGCGACTTCGTTTTCCTCGCTGACCATCATCAACTGCGCACGGTCGGTATGCGCCACCGTGGCGCAACCGCAAATAAACAGCAAAATTGCTGATAACAACATTACATTCGCCAGGCAAAAAATTTTCATAATAAGCGTCCCCATGATTTATCACACAGAATATACAGCTTACAGCAAGGAATTGTCAAATATCTTTCTGAATTTAATCACATGCAAAGCGCATTTGATTTTTATAAAAATACCATTAAGGTAACATTAACAAAAGGTTGACTTAATTTGCAGGACACTTATGGAAACGACCCGTAACGGAAAAAGTATACTCATACATATCTGCTGCGCGCCTTGCGGCGCCCCATCGGTAGAACGGGTCAAGCTTGACGACTGGCAAGAAGTTGGACTGTACTTTTCCAACTCCAATATCTATCCGCGCCAGGAATATGAGCAACGTCTGCTTTATGTACGTGAACTCTCCAAAATCTACAAGGTCATTCTGGAGGAGGACGAATACGATCATGACGCCTGGCTTGAACACATAAAAGGCTATGAACACGAACCCGAGAAAGGCGAACGCTGTGTTAAATGCTTTGAATACAGCCTTGCACGAACCGCGTCCATGGCGGAACGCTACGGTTATACGGCTTTTACCACCACGCTTACTATAAGCCCGCATAAAGTATCTAGAATTATTTTCAACATAGGTGCGAAATTTCCCGCTTATGTTCCTTATGATTTCAAAAAACAGGATGGCTTTCTGCGCAGTATCCAGTTAAGCAAAGAATATGGTTTTTACCGTCAACCTTACTGTGGATGTGAGTTTTCCATGCGCCGTTCCTGAAACCGGCACAATTTAACGTCATGATTATTTTTCAGCACAAAAATGCACGTGCTGGTAATATTTATTTGCAATACGGCAATATGCCTGTACTTTATTCAGTGTTCTACTTGATTCAAAAGCACAGCAAAAGGGGAAATGTTATGTCGGGAATAACTTTTAAAAGAATCATGTCGCTTGGAGCCGTGGCGTTGACCGCAGGGCTGGGAACATTAATACTTCAAGGCTGCGGAGATAAAGCCACCCCGAAAAGCCAGACAAAAGTCTTTAAGAAAACCAACTTTGAGGCTGTAACCAGTCGCCTTGATCCCAATGGGGATCTGTACATCTTTGCGGATACTACCAATTTCATGAATAAAATCGACGTTTTTGCCGGAGAGCTGAAAGGTGTTATCGGCGAAAGCATAAGTGATCCGGAACCGCGACGTCTGGCACTTTCCGGTATAGATTTGGCAATGAAGTGCTTCAGAGAAAGCGGCATGAAAAATATCGGCGGATTCGGCGCGAGCAGTATCATGATAAAAGAAGACTTATTCCGCAATAAAGTGTTTCTTTACAAAAATAAGGGAGGAGTATCGCCATCCCCATTCTGGAATCTTATGGGAAAGGCTCCTCATGAACTGAAAACATTGAAAATGCTGCCCGCCGATACCGCGGCAGCCAACTTCTTTGACTTCAATGCGGAAATGGGCGCCTCATGGCTGGAACAGCAAATCAAATCTTCCGGCATTCCCGAGCTGAATCAGGGTTTGGCGAAGTTCGAAACTCAAAGCAAAGGAATAATGGGCGTAGATTACAAAACTTTACTCGCCAGTTTTGACAATCATGCCGGAATGTTTATTACTCTGGATAAAAACAAAAAAGGCATGATTCCCGCTGGCGATAAGCTCATGCAGATTCCTGAACCCGCGCTCGCTTTTGTCCTGGCGGTCAAGGATGAGCGTATTTATGAATTGATAAAAAGTAAAATACCTCCTCAGTTTAAGGCAAAAGAAAACAACCTTGAAGGTGCGAAGACAACTATATTCGACCAACTGCCTTTCCCGGTCAGAATTCAGCCGGTCATAGCACAAAAGGACGGGTTGCTGGTTATTGCCACCAACCCCGACATAATCAAAAACTTTTTCTCAGCTAATGCCGCCAAATTGACGGGTACAGATGAGTTCAAAGCTCTCGCCGAAAATATACCGCTCAACGCCAATGGTTTTAAATATGTCAGCTCGCAATTTGGTAAAGTAATTGCCGATGTTCAGCGTCAAATCATGGCAAGCAACAGCCAAAACATGGTTCCTTTAACATTTTTTAACAAGCTGAACTCATTGAACAGTACAATGACGGTTTTCAGCACTTATCAGGTCATTGACGACGGTATCATGTCAGTATTCAACTCCAATTGGAATATGAGCACGGTAATGCTTACTCAAGTATCTATCGCTCCTACCGCGATTATGGCCGGAATGTTACTCCCCGCTTTGAACTCAGCACGGGAAAAAGCCCGCCGCATATCATGCAGCAGCAACCTCAAATCAATGGGATTGGCGCTAAAGCAATATGCCATGGATCATCAGGATAAATTTCCCGAAGCCGATGGCGTCGCCGGACTGGAAGTGATTAGAAAAGATGAATATTTGTTTGACCCCAAAGTATATGTCTGCCCCAGCACTTCTCAACGACCGGCTCAATCCGGGCAGCCGCTTAAAGCCGACAATGTCAGCTATGTGTATTTCGGTGGCTTTATGGAAGGCGCCGATGTGGTCAATATGCCCCTGATCTTTGACCGTCCCGGGAATCATAAGAATTATATAAATATACTTTTCGGCGATGGGCATGTTGGTGGTTTCTCCGGTAAATTCAACAATTGCCGCGATGTTGTAGAGTATATAATAAAAACGTCTCCGGGCAAGATTTCAGAGAAAAATCGTAAGCTGTTGCTGAAAAAAGCAGAGCTTTTTGACACTGGTAAAGTACGCTGAATTGACCTTGCCGGCGGCGGCTTTTCCCGCAGTCGGCAAAATAACGCCAATAAATCCGATATAATTCGCTAATTTATTTTGACTGTTCGAAGATACGACGTTATATTACAATCAATATCCGGTTTTTTGTGAAACATAAATAAAGTCAGGTTTTTACTATTAATATGGCGGAAAAGGGGAACAGCGAAGCTCAATATTTCAGACCTCCGGCAAAAGTCGTTCTGGTTGACGATTCGGAATTGAACCGTGATTTTATCAGAATGGCATTTAAAATGCCGAATTATGAAATATTCACCGCGTCCGAAGGACTTGAAGGCATTGAACTCATCAACCATATTCAACCGGAACTGATTCTGCTGGATATTATGATGCCGGGTCTGGACGGCTATGATGTCGCCGCAGTACTCAAAGAAGATCCGAAAACTACTAATATACCGATAATTTTCATCACCGCGTTAAACGATATTCAAGACAAACTCAAGGCTTTTGAAGCCGGTGCGGTCGATTTCGTAACCAAGCCATTCAATCACCGCGAGCTCATTGCCAGAGTCAGAACCAATATTGAGAATCATCGTCTGATGCGTCAGAAAGACGATATGATGAATATCGCCATGCGGGAAAAACGCAATTCAGCCATATCCCGTATCGCCGGCGGTATATCTCACAATATCAACAACATGCTATGCGGAGCCTTTGGCAATATCGATCTGCTCAAAATGCTTCTGGAAGATAAACTCGATGAAACTGCCTCGGGTGCCTTTGACGATCTTAAAGCAAGTCTGGAAAAAATACTTTTACTGTCCACCCGCTTCCTGGTTCTTTCCGGTCATCAGCACCCGGTCAGCAGCGGAGAAGCAAGCAACAAAGAGGCAAATCTTCGGGAAGTGGTCAATAATTTTATTGAGAATACCAAAGACCAGCACTGTCATGCTAAAACGGAATATATTAATAATATTCCGGAGGACACAGTGGTAAAATTCGATTCCAATCTTATCTTTGAATTTTTGCAGTTGGTAGTGCAGGAGACGCTTGATGCAGCCCAGAAGGCAGCTCGTTTTGATTTCTCTGTTGAAAAAAACGAGGAAGACAAGCTGGCGTTTTCGGTCGCTATTGAATCGGACATCAACTTACCGCCGGATATTGAAGATTTTATTTTTGAACCTTTTGCGCTGCCTGCCGCCAATGTCGGCTCAGGATTGGCATTCTCGGTCGCAAAAAATATTATAGAGCGCAACGGTGCTTCTGTCACGGCAAAAGTTCCAAACAGCAATCATATCTCATTTTGTATTGTATTTTGAGGTGGCGGGTTCCGTTTAAGCCGCCATGGGCTTATTTTTAAATGGAATTCTAGAGGGAATTATTACATGAAGATTCTGACAATGGGGGCGGTCGCGACCGCAACGGCAGTATTGCTCGCGGGATGCAACCGGAAAGAAGAAAAAAAACCTGTGCCGCCTGGCGTTACCGTATCCCCGGTGATTAACGGATACGTGGTGAACTCAAAAGAGATAATTGGTCAAACCGTTGCGTACGACAGTGTTGATCTTACGGCTCGCGTCAAAGGCTTTCTACTTAAAAAAAACTTTGAAGAAGGGCATATGGTCACTAAAGGTCAATTGCTCTATGAAATAGAAAAAGATGAATATATCGCGGATGTGGAAGGCGCCCAGGCTCAGCTTACCCGCACCGAAGCCGCGTTGATGAACGCAAATATAGAATATGAGCGCCAAAAGAAACTTATAAGCGAAGACGCCACCGCCAGGCGCACCTATGATGACGCCGTGGCAGGAAAAATGATCGCCGAAGCCAATGTGCGCGACGCGAAAGCCGCACTGGCTAAAGCAAAGTTAAACCTCAGTTACACTGACGTCAAAGCACCTTTTGACGGGCGTATCGGTCTGGCAACTTACAGTGTAGGCAATATGGTAGGGCCGGACAGCAGTAAACTGGCGAATGTAGTAAATCTAAATCCCATGCGCGTGGAATTCAATATCAATGAACTTGATATTCTAAAGTTGAACCTTAAAAGCGCCAAAGATCATAAAGACGCCGGAAACGTATTGATCGTCAGACTGAAATTCCAGAACAACACCATGTACAATACCTCCGGTAAAATTGAATTCTCCTCAAATGTGGTAAATTCCCGTACCGGAACACTTATGGTTCAGGCGGTGTTTGACAACAAGGAGCATATTCTGGTGCCGGGCATGTATGTACGGGTGGTGCTGATTGATCCAGATAAAATCAAAGCTTTACTTATTCCACAGCAATCCATAATGGAAGATCAAACCGGTAAATATGTATTCAAAGTCGGCGCGGACAACAAGATCGCCCGCGCCAACGTCAAGGTCGGTATAAAAAGCGGTCCGAATATCCAGATTATTGAAGGACTGAAAGAAAACGATCGGGTAATCATTGATGGAATCCAGAAAGTACGCCCGGGCATAGAAGTAAATCCTTTGGTGAATGACACATACGCTAAACAGCAACAGCAACTTGACGCGGCGGTAGATGGAACTCCGGAAAAATCTCCGAAGCAGGATTCCTCCCCGGATAACAACATCAGTCAGCGGAAATAGGTTATATATATGATAAGTCTGTTTTTTATTGAAAGACCGCGATTTGCTTTTGTCATATCAATAGTATTCATTATTGCCGGGCTGATATCTATCCAGATGCTGCCGGTAGCGCAGTATCCGGATATTACTCCCTCACAAGTGCAGATCACCGCAAGTTATCCCGGCGCCGATGCTGAAACCGTACTCAAAACCGTGGTGCAGCCGATAGAATCCCAGGTTAACGGGGTCAAACGGATGATCTATTTGTCCTCCACCAGTGCCGACGACGGTTCGGCGGTCATAACCGCCACTTTCGGCATTGGAACCGATGGCGACCTGAATACTGTTAACGTGCAGAATCGCGCGAGTATAGCAGAACCCTCATTGCCTTCCGAGGTGCGGGATCGCGGCATAACCGTAAAAGAAAAATCCAGCAACATGCTGCTGGTTATAAGCTTGAGCTCTCCAGATGGCACCTACGATTCGTTATTTCTCAGCAATTACCTGTATATAAATATTCAGGATGAAATCGCCCGTATCACCGGTGTTGGCGACACAGGCATACTCGGAGCCGCCAATTACGCTATGCGCATTTGGCTTGATCCCGCGAAAATGGCCAACATGCAATTGACCATTGACGACATAACCAATGCGATTAAATCTCAAAACACTCAGGTTCCGGCTGGCGCTCTTGGAGAAGCTCCATGCCCCCCCGGTCAGGATTTCCGCTACGGCCTGCTGGTACAAGGCAGACTTGAAACAATACAGGAATTTGAAAACATCGTAATACGCTCACTGCCGGACGGCTCCAACGTCAAAATCAAAGACATAGCCAGGGTTGAGCTCGGCGGCGAGAACTACAGTTCTTCAAGTACGGTCAACAGTAAACCCGGAGCGCTTCTGGCGGTATTTCAGCTCAGCGACGCCAATGGATTGGAAATTGCGGAAAAATGCAAAGCTAAACTCGAAGAACTCAAACATAGCTTTCCTAAGGGCGTGGAATACGGCATCCAGTATGACACCACCAGATTTATCCAGGCATCAGTGAAAGAAGTGGTGGAAACATTATTCATCGCTGTACTGCTGGTGATACTTGTTACTTATCTGTTTTTGCAGGATGTGAGATCTACAATGATTCCGACCATAGCCATTCCTGTGTCGCTGATCGGTACTTTTGCTTTTCTGAATATTGCCGGATATTCGATAAATCTTATTACACTGTTCGGGCTGATCCTGGCGATCGGGATCGTTGTGGACGACGCCATCGTGGTCATCGAAAACGTTAACCGCTTGATGGAAGAGGAAGATCTTGATCCTAAAGAAGCGGCTAAAAAGACCATGATGCAGGTTACCGGTCCGGTCATCGCCACTACACTGGTTCTGCTGGCGATGTTCATTCCGGTATGTTTTCTGCCGGGTATTACTGGTGAAATGTACCGTCAGTTTGGCATCACGATTTCCGTATCGGTGCTGATCTCTTCTGTTAACGCTCTGACACTTTCTCCGGCGCTGTGCGCGACTATCCTCAGGAAGAAAAGCAAAGAGCAAAAACCCCTGTTTATATTTGTCTGGTTCAATAATTTTTTCAATGCTTTGACACACGGCTATGGTGCATTAGTATCAAGTCTGCTGAGAAAATCGGTGCTGGTCATGATCATGTATATCGCCATGATGGGGGTGGCATACAAGCTCAACGGCTGGCTGCCGACCGGCTTTATTCCTACCGAAGACCTGGGTGCGTTCATGGTAAACGTGCAACTTCCTGACGCCGCATCACTTCCACGTACCGAAGCAGTGCTCAAAACCGCTATCGAGGAAATCAAAAAAACTCCAGGAGTCAGCGATGTCATGGCGACCAGCGGCTACAGCATACTCAACTCAACTCACAGCTCCAGTAATGCTCTGATCATCGCGGTGCTCGACGACTGGAGCAAACGCAAAAAACCCTCAGAACATCAGACCGCCATCGTCAACAGTCTGCGCAAAAAACTTTATGCCATACCCGGCGCCATGGTATCGCCCTTTGAAGTGCCGTCCATCCCTGGAATAGGCACGACCGGAGGCTTCTCTTTTGTCATCGAAGACACCACCGGGGTGAATCCGGGAAGGCTGGAGCACGCGATGAACGCCATAGTCGTAGCCGCCAACCAACGCCCTGAACTCAGCGGCGTATTTTCCACCTACCGCGCGAATGTTCCACGTGTATTTTTAAAAGTCGACCGTGAAAAGGCTCTTAAACTGGGAGTTCCGGTGGAACGCATCAACAATGCCCTTACCGGTTATCAAGGGTCATATTATGTAAATGATTTCAACCGTTACGGCAAAGTATTCAAGGTCTTAATCCAGGCGGATGTGGATTTCCGTCGCGACGTCCGGGATCTTGATAATGTGTATGTGCTTAACAATAATGACGAAATGGTGCCTCTCAGCACATTGGTGGAAGTGGAGGCCTCGTTCGGTCCGCAGTACATGAATCGTTACAATCTTTATTCTTCTGTAACCATCAACGGCAACCCCGCTCCCGGTTACAGTTCGGGTCAGGCTATGGCGACCATGGAGGAACTGGCAAAAGAAACCCTACCCATCGGCATGAAATATGAATGGACGGATATGTCATATCAGGAGAAACTGGCGGGCAATCAGGCTATTATCGTTTTCGCACTCGCGCTGACTTTTATTTATCTGTTTTTGGTGGCGCAGTATGAAAGCTGGATGATCCCTCTGGCGGTGATGCTTTCAGTCCCGGTGGCGTTTTTCGGTTCACTGGTATTTCTCTGGTTGCTGAAGGAGACGAATAACATTTATACTCAGGTGGGATTTGTGCTGTTGTTCGGGCTGGCGTGTAAGACCGCCATTTTGATTGTAGAATTCGCCAAGAAAAAGCATGAAGAAGGCATGGGTATAATCGAAGCGGCGATATTCGCGGCGAAACTGCGTTTCCGCGCGGTGATAATGACGGCCGTCTCTTTTATCCTCGGGGTCTTCCCGCTGGTGATCGCCTCTGGCGCGGGCGCCGCTAGCCGCCGCTCGCTCGGCACCGCGGTATTCGGTGGTATGCTGGTGTCATGTATCCTTGGCACAATACTGGTTCCTTCTTTCTATGTAATCATCCAGTGGCTGATTGATAAAACCAAAGGCGGCAAGAAGAACGCATAAAAGGTGCATGAAGTATGGCAGATATTGACACACGAAAGATAGTACAGAATGCGGCACCCCAAAGTTTTTCCATACTGATCATCAGCATCATATACTGCGTAATCACGCTGATATGCCTATTGCTGGGAATTTTTTCCACCACCACGCTGGTGGTGGGAATATTATTATTGGTGATACTGGTGCTATGCTATTTTTCCACCCCGGTCGCCTATGAGCTTACCGACGGGTGTTTGAAGATCATTATGCGCAAGGGCAGTTTCTCCTACGCCGCGGTTACGCGGTGCACGATGGCGCCGGGAACTCCGATGTTTTCGCTCAGACTGTTCGGCAACGGCGGGCTTTTTGCCGGAACCGGAATATACTGGAACTCCACACTCGGCATATTCCGCGCGTATGTAACCCGAGCTGGAGCCCGTGATTTGGTCATGATCGAGGCAGGAGACAAAAAAATAATCATAAGCCCGGAAGACCCCGCGGCATTCATCGGCGAGGACACGGATCTTACCTGATATTGAACACTCTGCGATTGACTTTAATGTACTGACGCGGAGACATGCCGAAGCTTTTCCTGAAACATTTCAGAAAATAAGCATGACTGTTAAAGCCGCATTCATACATTATTTCCCATATCTCCTGTTGGGAGGATAGCAATAGCCGAGCGGCTTTACGCACCCGCAACTGATTGATAAAGGCAGTCGGACTCTCATCATAATACTTTTTCATTGAACGGGTAAGATGCTCTTGTGTGCGCCCGGCAAGTTCAATAAAACGTTTGAGACCGG
>JAFGXT010000187.1 GCA_016936495.1 Victivallales bacterium | reverse complement strand
GTCAACTGAAAAACCGGATTATAAACAAAAGACCGGGAGCGAATCCCCCTCAATCAGCTTAAGACTATTTTTCGCCACTAAAAAAATGCTCTAACGGCTTATTAATGCGCATTTTCCCCATAAATCAAGCTCAAAAATTCAGAAAAATCATTCCTTAAGTTGTCTGACCCCATACTTCCGTTGTCTGACCCCAGACTTCCGAGAAGAAAACTTGAAATTTCTTTGTGGATATTTCGCATTGGCGGCGACTTACAAAACTCTCTGGCATCACATTTTTTTCGTAAATTGACTTTTCCTGGACTTACATTGGTATAGTACATTGTATTATCACAGATATGCGAGTATTGTCTATTGTTCTACAAGGATATGTAAAATAAATACAAAAAATCAGGGGTGAAGATGTCTACCAGCAAAGAGATGAATGATCGTATGGAGGAGGAACTTAACGTGGCAGAAACCATGGCAGAGAAATTTATCGGCAAGGTTCCATGGAAAATCATGTTACTGAGAAGCCTTGCGTCAATTATTGCTGGGATAATGGTTTTTTCATGGCCGGTCGCATCGTTAGTGGCTATTGCGATGATTATAGGCGTTTATTTCATATTCAACGGAATAATGGCTTTCAGTGCCGCGTTCTCGTTAAATCGAGGCAAAATATTTATGTTTCTCTATGGTTTACTATGCATTTTTGCCGGGAGTATTGCTTTCAAAAACCCACTGTTAACGGATTTCATAATCATGATATTTATCGCGACATGGGCGATATTCAACGGGGTAAGTGAGATAGGGCTGTGCGCAAAAATGCATGGTAACGGTCCGGCTAGATTTGCCTTTGGATTTACTGGAATTATTTCGATTGTCTTTGGAGCGATTGTTTTATTCAACTTGAAATCCAGCCTGGGTATATTTATCTGGATTACCGGTTTCTATTTGCTAATGACAGGATTTTCCATGTTGTTTATAACTTTATCATTAAGACGAATACAAAACAACACAAGTTGCTAAGAAATAACGGGCTCAAACCTTCTATGAGCCCGTTTGTCAAGATTAAATACATTAATTTCATGAAATTTGTCAATAAAAATCCTATCCGAGGAGACGGACAAAAGTCTCGGTTGTAATATTTTTTCTTTTTTTTGATTTTTTACAGTTCCAGCAATTTTCTCGTTGAGAGTTGCTCGTCGAAACAGCGCCACCATTAACTGTCGCGCCATTGTCACGATTGCGGTTTTACGTTGCCGTCCTTTCTACACATTGTTACATTTTCACATTTTATCCTGCATTGTTTACTGCAGGATAGCCCAGCCGAATTTGTTCAGGTAGTAGGGTGGCGTCTGTTAAGGAGCCTTGAACTTATTTGATAAGTTTGATGACCATGGGATTTCCTTTGATGGACAGATTTTCAATGAACAAGTCGTTGGCTTCAACTTTGATATTGACATCATAGCTCCTGCCGGTGATGACGTCAATTGCCACCGCGTTTTTGTATTCTCCCATGCCGGGTATCTTCAGTGAACAAACGCGATTGTTGAACTGTCTGGAATAGGCTTGCGCCGACCATACCGCCAGCATCTTTGTATTACTTTTATCCGGATTATTGAAAGCCGCAGTCATAATATCATTGCTGTTGCTGAAGGAGGATTCATCCCAGTCTTTGACCAATATTCCTTGGACACAGCTACGATGTAACGGCTGACTTATAACTTCAGCTTTCACAGTAACGTCATAATTATAACCGTTAAAAAGCGAATTCAGCCGCTGAACGGCATAATATACAGGTTTACGGCTATGATCGGCGCGAATTGTGCCGAAATTGGCTTCGGGGTTATATTCTTTGCTGCCATAGTCGTCAAGATAATCGTATAAGCAAGTGGTGGCAATAACCGGATGCGCCAAATCCATAAAGTATCTTCTGATGACATATACCGCTTGAGCTTCTTCGGTAAAGCCCGCATACATATTGTTTTCATTGCTACCGTTAAACCAGAATGAGGAGAAACCGAATTCCGTAATCCAGAGAGAGCGTATTTTTCCGGATTTTTTAAAAACATTGCTATAGGATTCAATCAGGGAGTTGTATGATCCGTCGGCTACAATTATACCATCGCGTTTGAGATGGCCTTTGCCGAAAGGTATTCTTTCCGGCGGCATGGAATAAGTATATGGATGATCCGCAATCCCGTCGATATTGTTACTAACTTCACATTTGCTCAGGATCAGTTGATTGGTGGGCGAGCATGCTCCCAGTCCGATGACGGTGGCGTCAGGGCGCAGCTTTTTGATATGATCAGCGATGAAATTGGTCATCTTAAGATGTTCCGTAACCCATTGATCAATTTCTCCGGTTTTTGGGTCATAACCGTTCCATGCTCCGCCGAATTTCTTTTTCCAATGAAAGTTATGCGGTTCATTGCCAAGTTCGAAAACATTGACCAGCCCCTCTGTGTCTTTGAGAGTGCCTTCAATATATTTTGCGTATTCTTCTAATGATCTTTCCGGGCGCAGAGCTATTACCAAAATAATATCAAGCCCTTTTGAGCGGGCATATTTTATCCAGTTTATGTCCCACTCCTTGACTTTAAAAGAACCGTCATCGAGTTTGTCCATATAGTAACCGTCGCGAATCCATTTGTAACCGCATTCGGCGATGCCGTCAATTAGTTCTCTGTATGGAGCCCAGAACTTCCAGTGAGGCATCCTTCCATATGAAAGATGAGTGCATACTCCTATCTTTGATGATTTTATATCTTTACTGGCGGTCGGGGCACCGAAATTAATAGAAGCGGATTTATTACCGGAAAGCGTAAGCAAAGTCTGCGCCTGATTGCCCTTGTCATCGGACAGCTTCATGATCAGATTATAACGGTTATAAACATTCCCGCCATCAGTCAAGGGCGGAGAATAGAAAAAAGTTTCACTGTTAATAAGTTGATGACGGAAAACGTCATCGCGTCCCGCGCGAGGGAAATTAATGCTGAACATTACCGGGTCTGAGGCTTTTTTGTTTGCCGTGACTTTCAGCAAAGCACCTTCGAGGCTCGGAACCCATTCTGCCGACACTTGCCAGTTGCACGTCTCAAGTTTTGCATCTGTTCCGCTGAAGCTCGCTGGAATCTCTACATCTGAAGTAATTCCGAAAGATTCCAGTTTAATCGTTCCTGTTTCCGGCAGATCTTTCTGGGGAGAAATCATAAAGAAAAACTGTTTGAATGGCTGACGCGGCTGTAAGCTTTTTTCTCCTCCCCAGGAACTCTCCCAGGAGCCTGTGGTCTTAAAATTCAATTTGAAAGCTTCTGCTGATTTCTTGATTATCTGGGATTTGCCTTGAAAAACACGTCCAGTGGCGTCTACAATCCTGTAATTGATTCTGCAATTCTGAACCGGAACTACTTCCAGGAATATTTCCTTGACATGTTCCGGGAGTTTTACTTTTGGCCATATAGCGATATATTTGCCGCCACCGCTGAAGTTATAATTTATTAACAGTTTTCCTGCGTCTATCGTCAGTTTTCCGTTTGCCCCCGGGAATTCATTGCCCAAAGACATACCCCATTTCTTCGTTGAAGCGCAGCTGTCAAGTTGATATTCCCGAAGCTGAGCAAAGGCTAATACAGGAATTGTAAAGCATAATATAAATATCATATTGAGTTTTCTCATGTCATTTCCTTTTGTATAAATGATTTTGTTTAATAATCGCTGGATTATTCCAGATCCCATTTATTGAATTGAGATGCGGAATATCTGTTGCCTAAAACGTTATCTGCATATAATCCACTATATCTACCGTTGCCGGATCTTACCTTGTTTATATGCCCGTCAACCCATAAAGTGTTGGCATATTTGTCGTGACGCGGAAAAGCGCAAGGCTGTCCAGAGTCAGCCCAGGAATTAGCACGCAGGTATCCACTGCCGACGGTAGTCAAGCTGACCCCTGCCTCAACAAAGTATATTGTTTCACTGGGTTTTCTTACCATAGTCGTCTTTTTGCCTGGAAGATACCTGAAATTATAGCCATAACTTACTCGTCCTTCATCAAACAAAGTTGTTTTGTTTTTTTGGTTCACGACCACATTATAGTCCTTATCACACCACAATATATTCATTTTGTCTTTGCTTGCTGATTCCTGCATTGTACTACGCAGAAGAAAATGCCACTTTACCATATCACCCCGTCCTGCCACATCGGAGGACGTAGTGCTGAAAACAAAGTTATCATCATAAGTCTGGGAATACATTATCATTCCTATCCCCAATTGTTTCATGTTGTTCATGCAACTGATTTCTTTGGCTTTGTCTCTTGCTTTTCCCAGTGCCGGGAGCAGCATGCTGGCAAGGACAGCTATGATGGCTATCACAACCAGGAGCTCGACGAGTGTGAAAATCCTTTTCATTTTTTTCTCCTGTTTTTAATTGGTAAAAGTTAATATTTGCATCTGCGTGTTTATCCCGGTTGCTTTGCGTTTCCACCGAACTGGGACAATGCTCTTTATCCACAATTCCTTAACTCGCTCCAGGATAATTCATGATCTTATCCAATTAATTTTATTGCAGTTCCTTTTCTGGCTATTTACTGCAGGATAGCCCAGCCGAATTTGTTTGGATCTTTGCTACTGCCTATACCTTTGAACCATTCTATCCAGCGTATCCGGTCAAGACCGTCATCTTCATTGACGATAAACGCCATACGCAACATTTGACCGGAGGTATATTTTACTCCGAGTTTTTCAAATGGGATGTAGAATTTATATACAGTCTGCCCATTTACGCGCTCTACTGATACAGGAACATTCAGTTTACCTGTATATTTTCCGGCATGACTCCATACCGTCGCTCCATCCGGGGAATCGGCCACGGCAAACTCTGAATTGATTCCATCAATGGATGTTATCCCGATCTGAATGCTGTCATTTTTCCAAATATTTACATCTTTATGTTTTGCAATATGCTTATCATCAGTAACCTTAAATAAGAACTGGATTCCTTTTCCATCATGGATTGCTGAAGCTGTACATGACAGGTCTTGAGCGCCTCCCCACTGAGGTATTGAGGGATCAAATGTAAGTTCATGGACATCCGCACGCTCATTTACGGTAATCACATTTGGGTGGTGATTTTTATTAACGACCACATATGCCGCATTGATTGACACCGGTACATTAAAAAGCTTTTCGCCTCCAGTAACATCAATTACGGTGTCAAACAGCCCGAAAGTCTTCCGGTTCACCTTGACCGGTATAACAGCATCAAGGCTTTTCTCAGCTGCAACAGTTAATGTTAACGGTTTGACGACATCGGGACCGGAGAGTTTTAACTCAGTATCTTTATCAAACGGATTATTTAATGTTATCTTAAGATTGCAGATCTCTCCAGGAGCAGCTCCTTGAGATGGCAGCACCGATAGTATTGATGTTCCGCGACTAATGCTTCCCCATGGTGCAATCAGATAAAAAGGGTGTGCCGTGTCACTAATCATGATCTTGCCGATTTCCGAATCTATAACTTTTTCCCTGCCAAAAATATTTGAGAATGTTACCGGGACTTTCGAGTTAATGGTCAGTAACATCTTTTCTTCCGGCACATTTGGCCAGGACACGAATACCTCCATACCGTCATCTCTCTTAAAGCGGTAAGTCTTCAATTTTTCATCAAGTTCGACAATTGCAGCCGGAGATGTATTGGCAAGATGTTTAATGAGGTTGTTATATGCAAGAAATGACGGCTTGGGCTGGTTGTCGCATGTTACCAGTCCAAATGAATCATCCCCGTTGTCCATATCCCAGTAATCCTGCAAAGTAAACCATATATAAAATTCGGTTTTGCGGGACTTGGCAAAAGTGATTTTTTTCACCAGTGCATCGGCCTGTTGTTTTATTGATTTGACGACATAACCGCTGCGTGAACCTGTTTCAGTATTTGAAAGAGGAAGATCAATATTTTTTTCCTTGAGCCATTTTTCAACTGTTAAGTCGCGCTCTATATACATGTCCAGCGAACCATGTGCATGGAAGTTTGCCACATCATAATAGCCCTTTCCTTTCTGATACATGTCACGGGAAAAATTCTTTTTTTCTTTTGGATGCTTTATCGTAACGCCTCCAGTAATAACTTTTAAATACGGGTTTACCTTTTTAAGGTTTTTATAGACTGTTTTTAGACTTTCAAGATAATTTTCAAAGCTATCCTGCAGGAAATTAAGATCAGGTTCGTTCCAAAATTCAAAATACTGTATATTGGGATATTTTCTCAGAAAAGAACCGATGTCCTGCATATGTTTAGCTAGTTTTTCCGGCTTATCTGCAAGTCTGCGATGATGGTATGGCGGATTCTGCAACCATTCCGGTGTGCTTTCACAATAACTCATGCAGACAAGAATATCTGCATCTTTAAATGGTTTTAACTGTTTATCAAAGTCCTTAAAACCATTAACGTCCTCCTTAGGCTGGAACCTTCCTCCGGTTGTTCCGTAACGGACAATATCCATTCCCAGGGCTTTAAGCCATGTCATATGCAGGCTGTTTTCAGTCTTTCCGTTCCATGAAGTCGTATCCTGCACTCCAAAAAACATCGGTCGCTTGTTCAAGCGTCCACCATTAGGAGTAAATACCCCGAACCAGCCTTCAAAACTGTTATTTATCCGCTTGTTCTTAACAACTGCTTTAGTATAATACGAACCTATCGGTAGTTTTCCGATTGTAAAACAAACTTTAATCAATGCTTCCGGAGCAATAGAAACGTCTTGCTTACCTGAAAATACTTTTTTATCATCAAAGCTGAACACATCCAGCTTTACCGTTGCCTTTAACTGTTTATCACTGCTGTTTCTTACCAGATATTCACGTGTGGCTTCTTGAGTAGGCAGAAAACCAATGCCATTGTATACGGGTTTTACAGTCACCAGATTCCTTCTGCTGACATCTCCTTTTAAAGCAAGGTCATCAATAAAAACCTGTCCCTGTCCCGGTGTCCTGAACTGGACCGCAACCTGTTTTATTCTGACCGGTTGTTCCATCTCTATATTAGCAAGTGAAATGCTGTAGTCCTTCCAGGTGTTTCCGTTTATTTTCATGTGAGGAGTCTTGAAAACTTTGTGGTTTGAATCTTCCAGATAGAAAAATATTTCAAAGTCTTTGCCGTTCCCATTCGCCGCGAATGTGACGGCATCGGCAAATACTGACGCTGTTTGATATGGCTTGTAACGTTCGAATCCAAGAATATACGGTTCTTTACCGGAAAAATCATAGTCTACAATCCCCTTATAGCCGTCGGGACGTTCTTTGTCCGAACCTCCGGTAAGGCATAATGATTCAGAAAACCATGTTCCTGGAGTATTGCCGTGCCTGAGCCTTACACGCCAGGTTCCGACGTCGGTAAAGTCTTCGACAACTGCTGAGTCTGCAAATACAATGATTGCGGCAAAAGTAATAAAAATGGGTAAAATAAATTTCAAATTCATTATTCACTCTCTTTTACAGGTTCGATTTCACTAATCCATTCTGGGGGAACAATAGAATTGTAGACTCGCAGCTCATCAATAACGATCTTCAAGCCAAGATGGACTTTCAATTTTCCGACGGCAAGGCATCTAAATGAGGCAAGCGCATCCGCTTCATTAAAATTTTTTGTTTCAGCTTTGTCATTTGTTATAATTGTTACAGTTTTCTTGCTACGGTCATAGCATATTGCCAATGTTACAAACTCATTCTCTTTGATAATAGGCTGTTTGCTACCGAAACCAAAGTGTTTTTTCTGTGAGTTAGTGGCAAATAACCTTAATTGTTCTTTATCTGAAACCATTGCGGTAAATGTCTGCTGCCCCCAGTCGGCAGGCTTGTCTGAATCCAGAAGACCCATAAAAAAAGTGTTCGGTTTTGACGCGAACTTAAAACGCATCCAGATTGTTATTTTATCTTTCAGTCCAGAAAACTTTTCGCTGTTACTGTTTATCTCATAAACAGCCAGCATGGTTCCAGATCCAAGTTCCACCATGCCTTTATTAAACAACATAGTCTGATCTTTGCCGGCTCCTGTTTTTATTAATTTGAAACCGGAGACGTCGTCAGTAAGTGCTTTAGCTTCGCCTGCCGCATTAAACGTCCAGCGACATACCATCGTACGCGTAAAATCGGCTTTAACCCCAAAAATCAAACACAGAAAAGCTCCTGCTGTAACAAGTGATTTTTTCATTTTCTTCCTTTTATTTATGGAATTAGATAATTATAATATTGCATCTGGTTTCTTGCCACCTGACTAACATGCAGATCAAGCCACAATACATTCTTATAGCCTTGATGACGAAAATCTGAATCTGTATCTCCAGTGCTGTTATGATCGTTGAAATAAGTACCGTTTCTTATGGTATGATAGGTATCCCCGTAAGCTCCAGCTCCCGCAGAAAGTTTAAACGGACCCAGTTCGCTGATAAACATAATATTAGAATTGGATACCCCCGGAACCCTGCTTGTCGGAGCCGCACACCAAGAGGATGAATCTGTAGTTCCATATCCTTGAACAATATGAGTCATGCCTTTATAATTTTTAAGATAACCGAATCCGTTGACTGCGTATGAACGGGTGTCGCGGTTGATATTCCGCCGTGAAGGGCACTGCAGTATTCCTTTCTGTCTTTGTGCCGATGCCTCCTCCCAGCTTGTCGGTTTTTTTGTAACGCCTGTATATGGGAGTATTATTGCGTCCCAGATGTGCTCATTGAAACCAACGGCAGTTGTCGTAAAGCATCCCGGAGTATAATAGCGGTAGTCATCAGCATACTGTGCCTGTGCCAGACCAAGCTGTTTCAAATTGTTTACGCAGGCAATCTTTTTCGCAGTATCGCGGGCTCGATTCAATGCCGGGAGCAGCATGCTGGCAAGGATAGCTATGATGGCTATCACAACCAGGAGCTCGATGAGCGTAAAAATCCTTTTCATTTTTGTTTTCTCCTTCTCTTCAGGGTTTATTTTCTATACACTTACTAATTCATGTTTTAACTGTTTACTTACCTGTCCCGGCGGGGCGGTAGATTCGCCCAGGAGAAGTTCTTCGCTTTCAGGACGGAACAGCAACCGATCAGGATCGTCAGAAATATGCATAAATTGTTCAATTATAGCGTCTATTTCCGGATCTGGCGGCGGACGGTTTACCACCGTCAGTGAGGGAATGAGCATTCCGGCCCGGTCGGGCTCTCCAAAAGAGCATACGGAAAGGTCTTTGCCAACTTTAACGCCATTTTCATAACACGCTCTAAGTAATCCAGTAGCGGTATCGACTGAGGAACAAAACAGCGCGGTAGCGTCAAAATCTCTGCTATCAAGTAATTCCAGTGCCACGGAATAGGCTTTTAATACCGGATTTTTGAAGCTTTCCACCGGAAAATTGTGCAAACGCCCGTAATTTCCAGGCTTATCCCTGAATTTCTGCCATTCCTTTATTCTTTCAGTTATAGTGCGATTCATGGGTTGAGTGTTGAGCATGTCAATCTTATGATGCCCCAGACTTTTCAGATAGTTCAACAGCTTACCGATCGCCACCGGTGACGGACCATCGACACAACGCAGCCCCAAACTGGTAAAATCATGGAATAGCGTTACAACTTTATCCTTATGCTGCAAAAGTTTATTAAGAAGCATGGCATCATCGCGTACAGACATAATGAAAATCAGGTCAAAATCGCCATTCAATGCCTCGAATATCACCGGATCATCGTCATGACTATAGGACACCGTCCTCAACATACAACCATAGCGTTGAGCCGCCATGCGGATAGCCATGGGCCACACTCCATCAAATACTCCCGGTGTAATCAGAGCGATTTTTAACTTTTCGTGAATCAAGTTCTGTGGTGCGCAAATTTCCAGACGCCCGCCTGACTGACGTCGGACGACTCCGTCGTCAATCAGTTTCTGCACCGCCTGACGCGCCGTCAAATAACTTACGCCCATTTCATCAGCCAGACGCTGCGCTCCGGGAATCGTACTGAAGGTATAATCACCGTTGTCGATCCGTCGCTGAAACGCTTCCGCTATTTGAATGTATTTTGCCTGACGCATAGTATTAACCACTCTTTTTGTATAATATATACTGTTTTCTGTATATATTATATATTCAAACAAAGTTCAAGTCAATACCCTGAATCCGTAAAAGTGCAAAAATCATAATCTTTTCAGGTTTTGGAGGTAAAAATTTGACCGCAGGTGTTATATTAAACGCTGACGCAAAGGTTTAAACCGATAGAAGTTGGAGAAGAGATGA
Organism: Victivallales bacterium; assembly: GCA_016936495.1. Taxonomy (GTDB): domain Bacteria; phylum Verrucomicrobiota; class Lentisphaeria; order Victivallales; family SZUA-371; genus JAFGXT01. Next base: position 6,841 of record JAFGXT010000187.1, on the reverse strand, counting down.
GGTCTCTGGTAAGGTTGAGCTGGTTTTGTCTGGTTCTTTGTATGGAAGTCTCGGGCGCAGTGGCGGACGGGGTCTGGTTTGCGAGCTCAGGCGGGCAGGAAAAGCAACGGCTTACGCCCGACGTGGACGGTCAGGTCAGTACACAGTTTGAGTTACCCGGTTCAGCCTTGATATTCTATAGCAAAGATCGCCGATCTATGCGTGCGGATAAAAGTGATTTTAATAAAGAATCCCTGACTTTAGAAGTGATGATCGAGAGTGATTCAGATGCCGCTGTCCGGGGTAATCTGTTTATAAAAGACAAGGACGGCTACTGGTTTCAGGATCGCGCAGGAAAATATATTGTTCCGGGTAAATGGCATAAATTGAGTGTTCGGCTTCCAGCAGCATCTAAGGAATTGCGCCCGGAGGGGCACCCGGCGGCTTGGAACAGTCTTTTTCTGGCAAATATGCACACTGTGGGCTTATCGCTCTATGGAGACGAGGAGCGGCGATTGAAAGTCTGGTGCCGGAATCCACAACTGGAGGGCGAGCGGAAACGCCCCGCTCTTAAAGTCGTTGATCTCAATATGCCCGCCGTGTGCGGACGCTATGAGCTTGTACGTGGAACTTTTGAGCTGACCCGGGAATATTTCAACCCTTTTGACCCTGATGAAATAAGGGTTGACGTCGAGGCACGGCTGCCCGATGGTTCCATCATGTTATGGCCCGCGTTCTTCAATCAGGACTATACCCGACGCCGACACTTCACCACGGAGATAAATACCCCTCTAGGCGCCCCCTTATGGGAATTTCGCTTTGCTCCGGTGCAGGTTGGAGAGTATTCGCTGCGTTTGAATATTACTGATAATTCAACATTGGCGAAGACTACTCTTATTACGCCCTGGCGGCGGCTGGATGTAAAGGAATCCGGGGAAAAAGGTTTCGTCAGAATCAATGATGATAAGTATTTTGAGTTTGACAACGGTGAATTCTTTTATCCTGTGGGGATGAATATCCATACCAATAAGGATTTGCGCAGTGAGCGCGTGTTTAAATTCGGACACCTCGCCGATCTGGGCGTATATGACTATGTGGATTATTTTGACGCGATGGCGAAGAACGGTATGAACGCCTGTGAGATATGGATGGCGGCATGGACTTTTGCTCTGGAATGGACCAGCGCCATCAAGGGTTATTACGGTTTGGGACGTTATAATCTGGAGAACGCCTCAAGGCTGGACTTTGTGCTGGATTACGCCCGGCGGAAAGGTATATATGTCAATCTGGTGCTGGATAATCATGGTAAATTATCCTCTCGAAGTGATCCGGAATGGGATGACAGCCCTTTTAATCTGACTAACCCTTTCGCCGCGTCCAACGGCGCGCTCTTGAAACAGCCCTATGATTTCTTTACCGATCCCGACGCCTTGCGTTACAACCGTAATCGTAATCGCTATATTGCCGCCCGCTGGGGAGCTTTTACCAATATTATGTATATTGAGTTGTGGAGCGAGGTCGATCTGGTTGATGGATTTAATGAACTTTATAACGATGGCAGGTTGATGAAATGGCACAGGAATACTTTTCGCGAATTCAAAGCCATGAATCCCGGCAGACATATTATGACAACTCACGTGTGCGGGCATTACAATCGTAATCTGCAAAGACCCGAGATAGCCCGGGAACCGGAACTGAATATCGTTGTGGGAGACGCTTACAGAAAAGTTCAGGTCGCGTTTTATGATCACATGAGCGTTCACGGCATGAGCCTTAAGCAGTTCGGCAAGCCGGTGATGATAACCGAATTCGGCGGCACGTCTCAGGGTAGCGACGGTAACCGGGTGGTGGCGGATATCCATAGCGGCCTGTGGGCATCAATGTTCAAGCACCAGGCGGGAGCTCCGCTCCTGTGGTGGCATGATTTTATCCACCGCCATAACCATTATCAGCATTACAAGGGATATTCGCGTTTTATCAGTGATATAGACCCACGCGGACGCAATCTTGTCAGCCGTGATCTGCTGGTCGTCAGCAGCGACCTGATTGCCAATCCGGGTGCTTACGCAGTATACAGCAGACCCTCGTCGCCCTTGTCGGGAAAGGATGCTCACGGTTTATACAATCTGCCCGCGCCGGAAAATATACTTGCCATGACCGCCGTAGCATTTAATTCGCCGCTTGACCCGGCGGGACGTTACGCGTTGTTCCGGTGTTTTTCCATGGGTAACGCCTCGGAAATCTACGGCTGGGTGTTCTGTGCTCCATTGCTGTTTCTTTTTCCCGACGTCTTGGATGAATTGCCGAAATATAAAATGCTTTATCTGATGCTGGATTATCCGCTGGTAAAGGGAGTTTACGTAGCCGAGTTCTTTGATACCATGAGCGGTGAGCGGATTAAGGTACAAGAGTTTACCGTCAATGAACGCGGACGCAAAAAGCATATAAAATTGCCGCCTTTCAGTATTGATCTGGGGTTTAAAATCCGCAGGAAAAGCATAAAATGAGAACAGGGAAAGTGATATTCAAAAAAATATTTACCGGCTGGGTGTTGGTATGGCTCTGCGTTTTTACTGTATTCGCCGCTGAACCGGAAACGGCCTGGCATGTTGCAGAAGCTCCTTACCGGATTGAGCTGTCAGTGGATGACCCCGCAGCCAAAGGCTTTGCCGATCTTTCTAATATGCTGGTTCCGGAAGACGTTGGCAATAATATAGATGTGCGCAACGGCGCAGGTGCTGAAATAGATTTCAAATATGACCCGAAAACTCGTGGTCTGCTCATTGCCCCCGACCCGGATAAGACCGGCAAAGCGTTGGTGTACTACGGTATGAGGATGCAGGGTCTGGTTGGGCGTTGGAGCAGGGACAAGTATGGCGATCCTCCGCAGATTGCGCGACTTATGATGAAAGCCGTGCATTATAAGCTTAATTACCTGACCCGTGAAGAATGGATGCGCAGAGAAAAGGATAGGGCGCGTAAGCAGTTTGAAACCAGAAACAAAACAGCTTCCCATAATATGCGTGTGCACTTGTATAACCTTTATATGAAACGCGGCGGCTATGACGTCCTTATATTTTTCGACGCCTCTGTTCAGCGTCATCTGTATCAACGGCGGCGGGAGCTGGAAAGCAAAAGCAAATATCCGCCCGCTTATGCTTTTTTAAATTCATACGAGCTGAAAAAAATCAAAGACTCTCTCGCCCGCATCAATGCCCGTCTTGCTTATAATCGTAAAGAGATCAGAAGACATATTGAAGGAATCCGCCAGGCGGTCAGAGCTCTGGAAAACAACGAACGTATGACGCTTAAACTCCTCTCACGTATCCTTGAACGCGCCGATGACGCACGTGAATTGGAAATAGTCAACCGGTTCAAGGCTCGCAAACTTCGTTTGATAATGGATGTTCCGGTGGATAAAATAGATGCTGAATGTTTTCCCGCCAACAGATTAAAGCGCAATTTCGCCACCTGCTTCTATGGCTTTTTAAACGTTCCGCACGATGGCGGGTATGAGTTTACCATAAGCTCGCCTGGCTCCTGCCTGCTGAAGATCAATGACCGGTTTGCCATAAAAATGTATGGTGAACACCTTGAAAGCTCTCCGCGCACGGAAACCGTTTCTTTGAACTTGACCAGGGGACTGCACTTTCTGGAACTCTTTTTTCAGAAAAATCAAGCGCGTTCCGATGTGCGCCTGACATGGAAAAAACCTGAAGAAAACTCTTTTTCTGTGCTTGAGGCCAAAGACTTCGCCCCCGCCGCAGAAGTGTATATTGAGGCGATACGCGGTAAAAATTCAGAGCTGTATCCGCTGGTTAGACGTATTCACAGTTCCATGCTGTTTACCGGAAAAGATGAGAAATATCGCTTCGAATCTCTAGAATGTATGTCCGAAGGCATTTTTGAATGGGAATTCAATGATGAAGTATTCGAGGGCGTCGCCACGCAGTTTGTCATGAAGGAAGATGCCTCCGACCTTATAAGCTTGAGAAATTCCGGTGGGGAATTCGCTTCCATGGAACTGATTCCGCCACCCGTTTCCTCAAACGAGGACAAAGATAACTTTGCTCCCGAAATTAGCTTAAACCTGTATCTGCCTGAAGCCATTTACGGCGATGAAGAGTTGAATATGTATGTGGAAGTATTTTCCAGACTGCCTTTCAGAGTGGATGCGCTGTTGCGGACAACGGTGAAAAACGGACGCATGACCGGCGGTAGCGATGGACAGGAGATTATCAGCATCAAAGCTCAGAAAGACAATCCTGAAGAACGCTATAAGCCCGCGAGCTTCCATAAAAAACAAGTGAGACTATCAGGAGCCGAACTAAAAAACGATTTCAGCGTAAACTATGAACTTTCTTTGCCGGGATTGGTGTTTGACCGCAAGACAGTTCGGTTCCTGCCGCTTGCTTTATGCCGGGGTGTGGAAGATTCCACCAATGGTCTGTGTGCGGAAGATGGCACACTGGTGATCCCGGTGCTTCACCGTCCGACCTTGCAGGAATTGCGTGAATGGTCGCTGGCGGGCATGATCGGCGGCAAACTTCGCTCTGCAGATAGAGTGCTGGTTATGACCGATCCCGGAACCGGATTGAAAGAGCAGATGCTCAGAGCCGTAGAGAAAACCGGCAATCAACTCGAATTTTATGAGTGGAAACCGGGCAAACCGCTGACATACAGAGCCGGCCTCGCGGCGATATTGAACGCCGCCCCGGTACTGGAGTGTGATACCGTATTGTTGATACCCTCACGCTATGACGCCCGGCAGGGCGTGGCGATCAGAACTCAAACCAGATATATAGCCGCGATAATCCAAGCGCTTAGAGGTAATCCCCGGATAAAACGGATTCTACTATGCACCCCCGTTCCTCCGTTACATACCGCCGCCGACGTCTATGACGCAGAGCTGGCGGAAGCATTGCGGAAACTGGGGCGCGAATATGCGGTGGATATAATCAACCTTAATCATTTCATCAGAAGTCGGGACAATTGGCGCAAGGCATATGAGAATGCCGATGGTATGGCGTCTTCTTTTCCGATGCGCGATCTCCTGCCCATTACCGACTTTATTCTCAATCGGCTGCGCTGATCTGGGTTAAATAATCAGGATAGTGCCTTCTATGAGCTCGTTTGTTCAGTTTATAAACAAACGGAAGGAAAAGAAGTTATCGTCAAAGACAAAGAAAGACTGTAAGTTTATCAGCAAAAAATGTAATAATGTGTAGGTTTGACCCCGTTGTTTGTCGCAAATAACGGGTAAATGACGGGTAAATAACGGTTATTTTTTAAGGTGGTTCAGGCGTGTTCGACGACGGATTTAAGTTTGTCCAATAATTCCGTGGGAGTCTCAGCCGCCTGCATTATGTAGCGATGGCGAGGGAGAATAAAGCCTTCGTTCACGGCGTGGTCTATAAATTCTAACAGCTTGTCGTAGTAACCATTTACGTTTAATAGTCCGCAAGGTTTGGTATGTAATTGAAGTTGGCTCCAGGTCGCCGCCTCAAATATTTCCTCCATGGTACCAAGGCCGCCGGGCATGGCAATCATGGCGTCGGATAAATCCATCATCATTTTCTTGCGTTCATGCATGGTATTGACCTCATGGAGAGAGGTAAGACCGTAATGAGCTACTTCTTTCTTGAGGTGTCCGGGAATGATTCCGATGACTTCGCCGCCGTGTTTCATGACGCTGTCGGCTATTCGCCCCATGAGCCCTACGGACGCGCCGCCATAGACAAGACCGACGTTGTTGAGAGCCAGAACTTGTCCGAGTTCTTCTGCCGTTTGCAAATAAAGCTCATTGTTGCCGGGACTGGAACCGCAATAAACACAAATTCTTTTCATAAATCCTCTGTCCGCTTGATAATTTACCTTCGGCGCAATATCGTAACTTTACATTTAACATAATACAGGAACACAAGGATTTTTCCAGCATGAATACAGAAAATTTACTTAATGAAAACAAAATCGGACGTATTTTCTGCATAGGCAGAAACTATGCGGCGCATGCGCGGGAGCTTAACGACGATATTCCAGAAAGCCCCATCATTTTCACCAAGTTTCCTTCCTGCCTGGTCAAAGAGGGCAATGACGTGCATTTTCCCGAATTTGGCAATGATTTGCATCACGAAGTCGAACTGGTCGTCCTAATTGGCAAAGAGGGCAAGGCAGCTACGGCGGCGGAGGCGGATACATTTATCGCTGGTTTGGCGATAGGACTTGATCTTACTATGCGCGACGTGCAGTTTGAGTTGCTGAAAAATTCCCTGCCATGGGAGAAAAGCAAAGCCTTTGACGAAAGCGCGCCCATTGGTGATTTTATCTCTTACGACCCAACACGGATTAATTTGGAGAACATTGAGTTTTCCTGCCGTATTGATGGCGAGTTGAAGCAGCAGGGTAATACCGCTAATATGATTTTTCCGGTACATACGCTGATTATGGAACTGTCTAAAGTCTGGAAGCTCATGCCAGGCGATATCATTTACACCGGCACGCCGGAGGGGATAGGTCCGATAAAACGCGGTCAGACCATCAGTATTCATGGTCTGGGTATGGAGCATTCCTGGAAGATAGTTTAATTTTCTTTTCCGGTGGAGAGGGTATCTTCAGCGACGAAAGGCTCGACGTGAATCAGTACATCGGCGATGTCGGAGTCGGTTTCCATTATCTTTTTCTTAAGCTCGTGTGCGGCAGTGTGTCCTGCCGCGACCGTCATTTCTGGATCGACCATGACGTGCATGTCGGCATGGCATACTGATCCCAGCCGACGCGTTCGTATTGCGTGCACTTCTTTGATGCTATGTATTTGCCGCGCAAGCTCTTTTATCTTATCCTCGCGCCGGGATGAACTCGCTTC
>JAFGXT010000186.1 GCA_016936495.1 Victivallales bacterium | reverse complement strand
GGAAAAACCTTTTTTGTATATTATTTCATTTGACTCTCAGGCTCAGTGGGCAACAGAAGGGAAAACCCCGGTCTCAATAGAAGAAGATTTTGAATATCTTCTGTCTACATGGATGTCAGACGCTTGGATAAGAAGAGACGACAGGCCTGTTATGTTGATTTTTGCCTATGACAAAGAATATTCTTTCTACGATAACGCTTCAAACGGAAGATTTGATATTGTCTGGCCCTCTTACATTTCTGATTCAAATCACCATGCCGCATATGCTTGGGTTAATCCTGATAAGATCGAGCCTGACGGGTTATGGTTTGACAATGACAGTTCAGGCAGTAAGTATCTAAATCGTTTTTACAAAAGCTGCAATGACAATAAAAATCTTGAATATATAATTGGCGGTGTATGGCCCGGATTTAATGATACTCTTGTTCGATGGGTCTGGAATGACGGAATAGAAAACCATACCGCCAGGCCACGAATAATATGTGAAGAAACAAGCTCCGGAAATACCTTGGAGCAAACTTGGCAGGAAGCAGTCAATTATATAAAAAATCAAGTAGCGGCTGATGGCATGCTCCCCATGCCGATAATCCAAATAGTAACCTGGAACGACTGGGCTGAAACCACACAAGTGGAGCCTGACTGTGAAACGGGTTTTAAGAAACTTAAAATATGTAAAAAGTTCAAAAATAATATTCAGAGTATTAATTCCAAGTGTATAATAAAAGATAAGGAGGTACTGGTATGAAACTGGCCGCAAAAATGATCATTGCCTTTATGTGCATTGCGGTGCAAGCATATGGCAAAGGAAGAGTTGACGTAATATGCCACTACATGACCTGGTTCAAGTATCAAACAGATGAGACGGGAAACCTTCAAGTAAAACACTGGAAGTGGCAGGGCAAAAAAACAAGCCATGATCCCGCAAAATCAATCAATGATAAAACCCGTGATATATACTCCATCTTTTACCCGAAAATTGGCGTATATGACTCTTCCGACCCAACTGTAATCGACTATCATATACTAACCGCAAAAACCGCCGGGATATCAGCTTTTGTGATAGACTGGTACAATCGTGGAGACAACGTAGATAAATCATTTGAAAAAGTATTGCGGCACTGCAAGGAGCTCAATTACAAAGCCGCGATCTGTTATGAAGAGAAGAACTGTTTTCCTGATTGGAATAAAATATCTACTCGTCAAGAAGCTGTGGCAAAAGCGGTTGAGGACTTCAAATATATAAAAGATAAATACTTGAACGATCCCGGTTACTGGAAAAAGAACAACAAGCCTGTGATTCTTGTTTTTAGCGGCTGGGGTGAGTGGGAAAATAAAGGCAAAAAATTATTCACCGACGCAGAGTGGAAGCAAATCATTGATGAATCAAAAATCAATGCTTATATTGTTTTGCAGAACTTCCAGAAAGATTATACCACAATAAAAGCCGGTTTCGCATGGTGCGGGGATAATGCTTATACGAAATGGTTTTATCAGGTCGGCGACAGGCTTCTACAAGAAAAGATTTTTGATTTTTATATCGGCAGTGCATGCCCCGGTTTCGATGATCGTGGAACCTGGGGATGGGATAACAACCCGCGTTTTGAAGCATACTTAGGACTTGAAAACTTCAATCGCTATTTAAGAGATTTTGATTCATCTGATTCAGACGTGCTCCAGGTAGTCACCTGGAATGATTTTGCCGAAGGCACTATGATTGAGCCTTCTGCACAGTTTGGAAACATGTATGTGGAACGGCTGGGGGAATGGAATGCCCAAATAAATAAAAAAATCTTCCAGCCCGGATCCACAAGTTTGCCGTATAAATGGTTTTTTCTTGCCAAAAAACTAGGGAACAACCATATGGCTGTGAAGCAGATAAAGGAGTTGCTGATTGAAGGTAATTACCAACAGGTGAATAAGGCTATCATTGAAAACACTGCAACAAGTAAAATATCAATTCCTCCATATATTGATATAAAAAATGAATTCAAACCATATACAAATAACTATAAATAAACAGGAGATATTATAATGAAAAAGTATAATTTCACACTCATCGAACTCCTCGTTGTGATCGCCATCATCGCAATACTAGCCTCAATGTTACTTCCCGCCCTTAATCAGGCACGCGAAACAGCAAAATCTTCATTGTGCTCCAGCAATCAAAAACAGATTGGTCTGGCAATAAATCTGTACTCAAATGATTATGATAGTTTTCTTCCCCCTTCAATGACAAATTATGATAATATCTGGGCCAAAATAATTCTGGAACACGCAGGAAATAATTATAAAGTATTCGAGTGCCCTTCGGATAATTATAAACGTAGCGACAACGTACATAAACTGTCCTATGCATGCAATGCGGCTCCCGAGGGCTGGGGAACGAAATATTATCCTTTTGGAACTTATTCCAGTGGAAAAGCTGTACATTGGGGCTGGAGATTAAGCAATATAGGTAAAGGTCAGTGGAGTAGAGCTAATCCATCGAGCTTGATTCTTACTGCGGAACGTGCAGGATTTGCAGCGAATGACTATTCCGGTAATTATACTTCATCGCCGGAAAGCGGGACATATACTTCAATGGAACATTACAGTTGCGCGACAACTGACAACCAAGGGTATAACAGCCTCGTAATGCACAAAAACCGTCGGGTTCGCACTGCGAACATACTTTATGCGGATGGACATGTGGCTCCTCTTGGCGGCTTGCAGCTTTATGCAATCGGACTTGACAACAACTACACTCCAGGTAACCCTTGGAGCTGGGGATGGGGTAATTAGGAGTTTAAAGAAAATTAAATATACGAATGCTTCTGCAATGATTTGACTCAGCTATGTAACGAATCGTTACGAACTGTAAAGCAATTGGGAGAAACGTGCATGTGTAATGGTGTTTTTATACTTTAAAATTGAAAGAAGTGATGATGCGAAAAAATAAAGGATATCGATCTCTATGCTTAATTGTTATAAACGCCTCTTGTTTGGTCCATGGGAAAAATCTTCATGGGCATCAAAAATGGTTCTTAATCCAGCTATGATCCAGGATCCGAAAAATCCGCAAACCATCCATATGTTATTCAGAGCCACTGGTCCGTGTCCAAATAAACAATTACAGGGAAAGCCTTTGCCCTTTCCTATCAGTTTGGGATATGCAGTCAGTCATGATCAGGGGCAAAGTTGGCTGATTGATTTCGATAAACCCGCATTAGCTCCTGATTTGAAATATGAAGCCGACGAAATCTATCTTCCGGATGGCAGAGTGAATTATGCAAATGGGTGTATTGAAGACCCGCGTTTGTTCTATTTCGAAGAGCAGTTATACTTGTCGGCAGCATGCCGTGTGTTTCCTCCCGGTCCTTATTGGGAAAAAGACGATCCGAAACAATGTATGCCGGATTGGATCTTTTCCCGGTCAGGCAACTTAAAACGTGCAGTAAAAGAAAACTATACGGTGTCGGTGCTGTACAAAGTAAACCTGAATGAACTGGCATCACAAAATTATGATTCAGCATTTGAGTATCAATGTCCTTTACACAACCCGGACGCCGGAGATAACCGTGATGTTTTTCTTTTTCCGGAAAGAATTAATGGAAAAATAATTTGTCTGCATCGTCCTAAAAATCCTCAGGAGTATAAGGAAGGAAAAGAGTTGGATAAACCATCCATATTTATAGCCGCAGCAGATTCGATAGAACAACTTTCAGGCGACAAGGCAATACAAAAGGTTTTGGCCATCCCCTGTTTTAAATGGGAAAGTAACCGAATAGGAGCAAGCTGGCCTCCTTTGAAGCTTGATAGCTCAAACTGGCTGCTTCCTTATCATGGGAAACAGGATGATTACGTCGGTTACACGCAGTCATTTATGATTTTAAGAGAGTCCGGGAACAATATACTTGAGGTAATCCAAAGATCTCCGGAAAGAATGATGTATGCAGACAAGGAATGGGAACAAGGAACGGACTTCCCCACGCCTTGCCTGTTTACCTGCTCTGGAGTTTTATTAAACAATGGCAAATTACTTATGGGGTATGGCGCGGCGGATCAAAAAGTATGTATTGCCGAAACAGACTTGTCATCATTGTTGGAAACTATTGGATATTCTAAAAAAACTGCTGATATTCCGGGCAGTAATGATCTTGCCTAGGGGCTAGTGCTGCTGGGCGCAAGTCCCTGACCCCCTTTATGCCTTCAGGGCTTTGCCTTGATATGTCCATTTGAATGGCTTGCTCATGGT
>JAFGXT010000185.1 GCA_016936495.1 Victivallales bacterium | reverse complement strand
TTTCATAGACGACCCATGTTATAACAAATTTTAATGCTTATAAAAATTTAGAGTTCTGCTATTCTTGTTGATTTTCTAGCTCTTCATCAACCAGCTACTTTGCACGGCGGGATGGGTTCAAAGAGGTAAAGCAGAAAGTGAACGTATTGATGGATATCTGCGGTCAATTGGCGGCAGGCGCGCCAACCGGGATGAAAGAGTATATCGAGTTCAACCTCGCCGCCGACAAAGCCGTTACCCTCGTGGACCAATACGCCGAAGATATTGAAGACGCACTCATGGAGATAGATAAGATTATCAGCGAGAACAGTAGACGAGAACATACGACTCAGGATGGTCATAATTTTGGCAAGGGCAGTAAGACCATGGATCAATATATTTGGGGAAATAGTAAAGATTGGTAACTATTGGGGAGCAATAAGAAGTCGTTCCCATTTTTCTATTGCAACATTTAATTTTTGTTGTTGCTCGGTAATTTGCCACATAAAAATTATCTTCGGGAGGATTGCTTTCAAACACTCGCTGCGCCTGCATGAATGACAAATAGGCTAAAGAACCTAACCCGTAATATGCTGTTGTTATGCTGAAATGACCTTCTCCTTCTCCATATCTATTGATAGTTGCATCCAATCCGCCTGTTTTTCAACATCTGGATGCTAGTTATTCTCAATTTATTCGAAAGTCTCTTTTATGAGACTATGGCAGAAAAGCCATCGATGCCGGGAGGTCGGGTTATTTTCACCCTGACGGCGGCGGGAGCAGATACGGTCAATTGCATGTGATTGCGCTCGTCCCGCCTCCATTGTATTTTCAGATCGCCGTGAATCGTGGGAAAAACTCCTGAGCACCATTGTAAATTGCCGGGTATTGGAGATATTTCCACCTCGTAGAATCCCGGTGTCCAGTCCTTGACGCCAAGCAGGACGGTACTCAACTGCCAGGCGGAAGTGGCGCTCCAGGCATGACAGAAGTCTCCGAAATCCCATGCCTCAGCCCAGGTAGACGGATGTAGGTCATAGAGTTTTTTAAAGCTGTCAAGTAACTCAAAGCCATGATCTTCAAAAGCGTTGCAGTATTTCAGCGCCTCAAACACAAAGTGCATGAAATATGGTTGTACCGGAGGCAGTCCAGGCATATTCTGCAAACGCGCGAAGATCAGTCGTCCTTCTTCAGGAGCAACTATTTGTGCCCAGATCATGGCGGCGTTGGTCTGTATTGAATATGTCGGTGGAGTTTCGCGTGGCGGGTCTGGCGGCAGATAGCGATGTGGTGTACTCGCAGAAATCCCGGCAATGCCATCTTTGAATATACCGGATGTAACGTCAAAGAGTTTTTCCCGGATTGCGGACTTTGTCCTGGACAGGCGTTCATGCATTAGTGAAGCGTCCTTGCCGACGGCTTCGAGCATCATGATGGCTCCGCTCAGCGCCCGGCAGTAGAACGCGCTCATATACCCCATGCCGATTGCGGCGGGAGGATGATGAAGTTCGTGTCCGGCGCTGCTCACCCAGTCCATAAACATATATGACGGGGCATTTACCACCAGACCTGAATCATCGCAATAACCGTGAAAGGCATCAAGAAGTGCAATCACTTCCGGCAAGAGTTCTTCAAGGATAGTTGTATCGGCGGTATAGCGGTAGTGTTCGCGAAGCATTTCCACCCATAGGAGGCTGTATGATGTGTGGAACATTTGATGTTCGTTGTGCTCAAGATAGTATTTTGTCCGGCGCAGATCCGCGGCGGCAAGCACGGTGTCGCCGAATATCGCGCCGGCAAGCAGCGATTCAATATAATAGTCTCCGGTACACCCAAGTGCTTCCTGATGTATCGGGGAGTCAAGATAGCAACTCTGCATGCACATCTGTAAGGTTCTGCGACTGCAAGTCCAGAAATCATTGTACATGTTCGAAGAGCACTTAAAGCTTCCTTTGTAAGCGACCGGGAACGAGCTGTAAATCATACCAACCTGGGAAATTATCAGCGGTCGGGCTAGTCTGCCGACAGTCAGGCGGATGTGCAGGCAGACGTCAAGCCGCCAGCCGCGATAAACGTTTCTTCCCGGCGCCAGAAGGATATATTCCGTACGATGTACCCGGTCGGGACTTTCGCGGTATTCCACTTTGAGTTCGACGCGCTCTTGTGTCTCTATATCAAAGTGAAAAAATCCTACTGTTTCCTTCGCGAAATCAAGCTCCAAGGCGCGAGGTATGCCCGGAGACAGCACAAAACCGTCATCTGTTTCCGTCAGTCCCGGCAAAGGACAATGTATTCGTTCCGGAGTAATTTTCGCCTCCATTGGCACAGGGACAGGAGATGCTTGCAGGTGCCATCCGGCGGCGGTTTCCGGCGGCAGCTCAAAAGCTTCATTCCATGTACATTCATCGGGGTCAGCTTGAGTGAAGTCATAACGTTCAAGGGAGATCACGCGCGGGTCAGGGAGTGCGCGCCAGCTTTTATCTGTGGCGAGAATGATTTTGTCGGACTGGGTTATTTCCGCCAGCAATCCGGCGTGTCCGCTGGAATAATCGGTCTGTACACGGGTTGTAAGCATGACCTCGATCCGGACGGTATTAGCACCGCGGAAAAGTTTTCCCGTAAGGTCATAGGTGTCATAGAAATACCATTGTGCTGGTTTGACGTCGGCATAATCGCCTCCGACGGCGGCGGGGCCGTGTCCGCAGATGATCCCGTTTATGTATAGACGATAACGGCGGTCGGCGGTAATGCGGATAATCGCCTCGCCTTTGTCCGAGTCAAAGTCAAAACTTTTTTCAAACAGTACCGTCGTGGCTTTGAATTTATCGTGTGGGACAAAAAAAGTGGCGGGCGTCTTTTGTAATTCCGGGAATTTTTCCGGATCCAGCCAGATGAAACGCGCATGGCGCGGGAATCTCGCGTCAGCAGCGGCGGGCAGCTGTTTTTCCAGACATTGAACCCCGTCAGGAGAATTAATCACAGTTCTTCCGGGTTGAACTATTGCCGCACCGAAGGCGGAACCTGCTGCTTCCATTTTATCAATACTCCTCAAGCACTTTTACCGTTTATCGATAGGCTCAAGCAGTAGTTTGCCGAAGCCGCGCATGTCAAATGGGGAATTTAAAGTCGATGGATTCCATCTGGACTTTTCATTGATTACCCGTCCGTTAGCGTCCTTGTTCATTCGGTGGCGAACAACGTTAAAGCGTATGTCCGAGTTATCCTGCCACGCAGCGGGGGCGGGATGCGTCCAGGAAAGTACCGGAGTAAACGGGACGAAGAACTCCAGATTCCAGAAGTTCTCGCCTTTATGGATCGCGGTTTCAAGTTTTTTATTGCCGAAACTGGTCTGGCGTCCGTCCATTGTAAGGATATAACGCACAAAATAAGGTGAATGAGCCAGTGCCTCCATGTAAAACTCCACACTGTCGCAGCGGTGAAGATGATCTTTGTCAAGTACCGCGCCGGGGATATTTGGCTCTTCCATCCTGAA
>JAFGXT010000014.1 GCA_016936495.1 Victivallales bacterium | reverse complement strand
TGTGTCAGGCGGCGGAGCTCAGCCGAAGCGAAACCGTAGCGCGGGTTTTGGATAAAGGAGTGTTCCTGATCGAGGTCGAGGACATGAATCAGGCGGCGGACATCGCCGGGAAATATGCTCCGGAGCATCTTGAGATCATGTGCCGCATGGCGGGTCATATAGCTAAAAAGGTTAAAGCCGCGGGTGCCATATTCATTGGCAAATGGACACCGGAACCGGTCGGGGATTTCACCGCCGGCCCGAGCCATGTACTGCCGACCGCGGGATCGGCGAAGTTTTTCAGCGGATTGACCGTGGAAGGATTTTTCCGTCGTACCAGTATAGTCAATTATCAGAAATACGCGCTCAAAGATGAACTTGATTCAATCCTTTGTTTTGCTGAAATGGAAGGGCTTGACGCCCATGGCAGAAGCGCTGACATAAGACTTAACCCGATAAAAAAAGAATTATTATGAACACCAGAGAATACAAATCATATTTCAGAGCCGACATTGACGCCATTGCCGGTTATACCCCGGGCGAACAGCCCAAAGTCAATAAGCTTATTAAGTTAAATACCAATGAAAATCCTTATCCGCCCTCGCCGCGCATAAGCGACATGTTGAAGAATTTTGACGCATCGTTGTTGCGGCTTTATCCGCAGCCCATGTGCGATTCCCTGCGCGACGTCATCGCCGGCCTCCACGGCGTGGAACGGAATAACATCATCGTCGGCAACGGTTCTGACGATATTCTGACCATTGCAGTAAGGTGTTTCAGCGACGCCGGTAAAAAAACCGCCTGTGTTGATCCCACTTACTCCCTTTATGAAGTCCTTACCGGTATTCAAGGTGGACAATGCGTAAAAATACCTCTGAATGAGGATTTTTCATTGCCGGAAAATCTGCTGGAACTTCTTGATGGCGTCAATTTACTGTTATTGCCGCGTCCGAATGCGCCCACCGGCAACTCATTTGACAAAAGCCGGATAGATGATTTGTGCGCGAACTTTGATGGCATTGTGCTTATAGATGGCGCCTATGCGGATTTTGCCAAAGACAGTTGTATGGAGCTGGCGATGAAATATCCTAATGTGATAGTATCGCGCACATTATCCAAGAGTTATTCTTTGGCGGGAGTACGCTTGGGATACGCGGTCGCTCATCGAAATATTATTGAAGGGATGATGAAAGTCAAGGATTCATACAACGTGAATATGTTGACTCAGAAAATTGCCATTGAGGCACTCCTGGATCGTGATTATCTGGAAAAAACCGTGGCAAAAATCAAGCTTACGCGCGCGCGCCTGTCTCGTGAACTTGCCGCTACAGGCTTTAAAGTCATGCCTTCTGAAGCAAATTTTGTGCTGGCGTCCCCGCCGGATGGCAATGCGGGGCTTTACTTTGAGGCATTGAGGAAACATAATATAATAGTCCGGTATTTTCCCGGCGATCGTACCGGAGCATTTGTAAGGATAACAGTTGGAACGGATGATGAGATAGATCAACTGCTCGAAGTCACCCGGGGACTTTACGCGCGATAGCAGTCTGAACATTTTAATCGAAAGAGGCGATAAGTAAGATGAAAGAACATGAATCAGTAAGAAAGCCGTACGTTGCCGGACAGTTTTATCAGGCTGATCCGGAAGCGTTGCGTGAAGAGATTGACAACCTGATCCGTGAGGCTGAGGAAAGCGGTAATCTCCACAGCGGCAGAGAAAAACCCCGGGCGTTGATTATGCCGCACGCCGGATTTATGTTCTCCGGCGCGACCGCGGTAAAAACAATGTCGCGCACCAGTGGTTTTAAATATAAAAAAGCGGTCATCGCCGCGCCTTCTCACAGTTTTCCGTTTCGTGGTATAGCGCTTACCGATTGCGATTATTACAGTACCCCGCTGGGCAATGTCAAGATCGACGTCGACGCGGTACAGAAACTGCTCGCCTCCGGCAATCCGCTGATAAACCAGAGCAACGACGCGCATAATTACGAGCACGCGCTGGAAGTGCAACTGCCGATACTGCAAAGTTTTCATCCGGATATTGAGATACTGCCCCTGGTCTGCGGCGCGATTTCCACGGTGGAAGCCAAGCAGCTCTGCGGCGTACTGGCTGAATACTGGAACCCGGACACGCTTTGGATCATCAGTTCTGACTTCACCCATTATGGCAAATCATTCCGCTATGTACCTTTTACCGAAGATGTACCGGAGAAACTTAAACTGCTGGACATGGGGGCTATAGAAAAAATCGGCAAACTTGACCTCGACGGTTTTGAACAATATATCAAGGAAACAGAAACCACCATTTGCGGCAATTGTCCGATAAAACTTCTGCTGGCGATGCTGTTGACGGAATCCCAGCCGCCGACCGCCGAGCTAGTCGAATACACAACTTCCGGACATAAGACCGGTGACTTCAGCCATTGCGTCAGCTACGCCGGACTCTGCTTCACATAAATCTGTCAATGTGTCGTTTCAGGACGCTCATGGCGTCTTACTGCTGAATACATATAATGCGCCACGCATGCCGTCGAACTCCCCGGCGGTGTCCCATTGAACGTCAATGCGGTTCTGTCCGGAATGGCAATATCCTTTCAGTGAAGCCGTGATATTCCACGGGTCATATATCCTTTTTCTTTGTCCTTCGGATAATGGAATCCCATTTATGAAAATGCGACAATTGCCAGCAAAAGTCTCGCTTTCCCATACCAGCCACAAAGATTCGGAGGCGGACAGGGGTGTCAGTTCAAACACTGCGGTACAATTCATCGTCATGGGATAAATCGACGCCGTTAATGCCGCCTGATCAAATATTGGTCGTGGTCGTTGGGTATTCATATGTGGCAGCTCCGTACCCGCAAGATCACGCAGCATACAAAATCGCCGTCTGCCGTAATCACATGCTCCGGCAGTAATTTTCCAGTCAGCAATATGGCATAAAAATCCATCTACCGGCGGCAGATAATCCCACTGCGGTGCGGTTTCGTAAGTGAAAGATTTTTTCTTGCAGGCGGTTTCCGTCAATGGATAATGTGAGGATTCAAGTTTACTTCCAGTTGGCAGCTTTTCGCTTAAAATTAATGAGGAAAACGCGTCAAGACGTAAGGATTCTCCGGCATTTGCCGCATGCCACCGTCCAGATTCCTGATCGTAAATGAACAGTTGATCGGAATTTTTCCAGCGGAAAGAGAATGTTGTTTGCTCACAACTGTTATTGAACAAACAGGCAATCAAACCATGTTTGTCTTTGCGCAGGTGGGCGTATATACGAGCGCGGGCGGTGGCGTCGGTATCAAGTTCCGCCAAACCGCAGAGTGCGGCGATGTGTTCCAGATCACGTGGCAGCATATGATGGCGTATGCTGTAATCGCCGCACCACGCTGATAATTGAGAGTCATCTACTGCCATAAGCACTTCGCTGTAAGTTTGTTTACCGCAATATATATGTCCGGAGCTGACGCGCCCTTGTTGCAGTGTACGCTCGTCGATAAGATCAAATTGTATCTGATGCTCCATTAATTGTTTTACCGTAGCAAACACCTTTTCCTCTAATATTCGGGCTTGTTCAGGGTGAGCTGGAAGCAAAGAACGAATCTGCTCCATCGGTACAATCAGGCAAAGATGCGCCAGGAGCGAAGATTGTCCTAAAAGCTCTCCTATACCGGCAGCCCACGTGGAAAAATCTTTAAAACGCGCGAATTCAGGGTCTTGAAAGAAAAATGATTTACCCGCTTCATATTTGCGAAACCCGTCATACGAATAAAAGAATCCGTGTGGCACGAGATAGTTTATACCTAAGGAAAACAGCCAACTGGCAATTTTTTTCATACCATCCATGCCGAAATTAAAGGGATTGCACGCGAAACATTCACTCATGATCCGAGGGATTCCCGCACGGGCGGCAGCAGAAGCGATTAGCTTGCCGCCAAAATTGAGGGACTGAAAATCACCGTTAGGAATATTATTGGTGATGTGATCAAAACCAGGGATGTCGAAATATTTCTGCATATCTGCAAGAGAAGTGCCGCCACCACTGGACGTTGGACTTTCCTCGCCGATACAATGTCCGACCAGCAGCAGATTATTCTTGTGGCACCATGAGCTTATTTGTCCGAAATAATTACGGGCAAACAACGCATCGACGGTATTCCAGTAGTCCAGCCTTACTTTGGCAGTCATTTCATTATCCCCGTCCGTGAACAGATAAGCGTAATTACCTCGCAAGCTGTAGCCATGTTCGGCAAGAAAACACGACTCCAATTCCCCGGTCCACGGGGGTGAACCACCCATTGCTGGTTCATCGGTAAATATTCCGGGAATAACGGTTCCAAACTTATCCCCGAAGCGTTTGCGGTATTCTTCGTGGGTTTTATTAATAAAAAAACTCACGCATTCATGGTTGAGGTTGTCCGGCATCGCGCCATATTTCTCTGTTCCCGCCATAATTTCGGCGGTTACTACATAGACTTTCCAGCCTTTACCTTGCAATTGACAACTAAAGCGGTTGCGGGGATAAAAGCATTCTCCCCGGTAATGCGGAAAACGTTCTTTGCCGGATATCTGCGCATAATAGGAATTATCCCATGCCGTCATGAAGAAATCCGGCCTGACTACGCCCACGTAAGTGGATAGATCACACTGTTCAAGCTGTTTTCCATCATCATCGCAGCGAATTCCCCAGGCTTCAAGGATAATACCTTTGCCCACATCACCTTCCACAAGTCCACTTGTGTCCGGCTCCAGTTCATAGAAACGAATGGAGCGTGCCGCGAATTCCGGATGTTCGAAAAATATACTCCCGCCAGCCGCGCCTGAAGGGAAAGGGTCTTCATCATAAAGCCATGCCTTGACGCCGTATTTCTCTGCCGCGTATCCCGCCCAGCCGACCGCCTCGAAACAGGCTTCAGACAGATATGGCGTTTTCAGCCCGGCTCTGGGGTGGATAAAGAATCCTCCACATCCGGCGTCGGCCATAAGTTTGACCTGAAGTTCTATTTCCTCTTTTTCCAGCCGGTGATTCCAGAACCAGAACGGTGTGGGGCGATAATCTAATTCAGTCATGATCAATCCTGTATTATCTGTGCGTTTCAATCATGAAGCCATAGGTTTGACCAGGCAATGCCTGCCATTTCTGACCGGAAATCAAGTTGCCTTTCAGCGGGCCGGCGATAGCTCGTGCATGTTGTCCTTCCCGTAGTCTGAACGATTTTTCTCCTCCGGTTTTTGCATGGAGAAAAATAAAATCATTGCCGACGCTGACCGGATCTCCGCTATCTGAATAAATGTGTACTCCGGCTTCAGCGGCGATATCGCGGAGCAATTTTGGGGAAAGGTTGGGAACGGGAGAAAAATAGTTGACGGTATTATTGCGCCGCCATTTCACTATCGCCGGAGAATTGTCCTGCGTGGTGGCTATTATTTGATCAAAGCCGTCAACGGGAAGAAACCACGGACCGGTTATGGAACGGCATATAATATCGTCGGCTCCGGGACATTTCAATTGCATGTTCTGGCGAGATTTAAGCATGGTGAATCCCGGTCCCAGCAATTTTGAAACATTGATGGCGTCAGGTTTCTGTCCGGGCATGATGGCACCGGGAGCATACAGCCATAAGACGGTGGCTTTTTCTTCTTCAAAACGTTTGATAAGCGCAGAGCGTTCTTTTTCATCAAGCAGGAACAAATTAGTGATGATATACATCTTATGAGGCGGAATTTTTCCGGGTTCCAGTAGGTCGTCTTTAAGTACATGTCCAAAAGAAACCCCGGTTTCCGGCAGACGGCGCATCAATTCCGCGATCAATGAAACATGAATGCCGTTACCCATATTGGTTTTTACATGGAAGGTACTATCTTCGTCAGATACCACACATACTTCACGCGGAGTGGTTCCTGCCGGTTTTTCAGGCAGATCGCGATATAAATCCAATTGATATTTCATCAGTTCCAGCAATACCGGTTCGCAAAACCAGCGTTCATACATCTCCATCCAATGTCCGCCCATACCGCGGGTCAGCATCATTCCGAAGGCGCGGTTCATCATACTGACAGACTGGTCGACGGTATTAACTCTACCGTTGCGTGCTTCGTACTCCGTCTTTTCGGTGAATGTGCGGACGTCAAGTTCACAGATAACCGTTTTACCATGAGAGGAAAAGGCTTCCGCTGGTTGCATCGGTCCATCTGCGACACCAAGTTTACGCCAATGATATACTGTCGGGCCATAGACAAAATCCACATATGGCGAGCGGGCTATTTTACTGATGCGCATATGACCGCCGTCCTGAAGATAGAAAGACATAAAACTGAACATTACCATATAGCCGTAATATGATCCGGCAAGCCATTGATTGTTTGAATTGTCCTTAATCATTTTGCATATCGCGATGAAGGAGTCGGAAAGTATTTCATTGCGTGCAATGGAGTAATCAATTATGTCCATATCTTTTGATGGATCAAGCATGTCAACGACCGATGCCTGATCGATACGCTCTGGAGTCGGGGGCAGTACCTTTTCGAAGCGCAGATCCGGACGATTCCAGGCTCTTGCCAGTTGCTCATCGGTTTTGTACTTCTTGCGGAGAAAAGCGCGATAGGCGTTGATGTCCGCAGGCGCCCAGCCGCTGTATACGCGTTTACTATGCCCGCGTCCATGACTCCACATCCACTCCCAGGTACTGCCATCGGTCGGCGCTAGACCGATTATTTTTCCCGCATAGGAGGACTTTCTTATATGTTCGAACAGTTTAGAATAGAATACTCGTAATTCATCAAGCCATTTTCTGGATGATATAGTCTGAAAGTCATCTCCCCGGCTCAGCGCTTCTCCTCCATGAAATTTTACGGCTTCATCGGGATTTTTCTCCAGCCACCAGCGCGGCATATATGTGGCTGAAACCATCAGGACATAAGCGTCTGGAGCATTTAGAACAATAGTTTCCATTGCCTTGTCGATTGAACTGAAATCATAGCGTCCCGGAGCTTTCCAGATATCATAAACGTTATGAGCCATCCTGATTACGCGATGTCCGCCCGAGACGGCGTTGCGCACCAGAAAATCACGTTGTTCCGGACCGGTGATGAAATTGCCGGGAAGATCATAGTAAATCGGCGGGATTTTCTCTCCGTTGATGACAAACCAGGGACGCGATCCAGCGCCGGTCATGGCGGCGTAAGCGAGTTCTTTACGTCCGCTTTTCCCAATGCTTATTTTCCCTGCCGGAAGCTGATTGACAACTTTCACCATAGGGGATTCTATATACATCATGGCTTCCCCGCTGTGCTTGGCGCTTTGAGGAGGGAGCGTGTAGGCAACGGTAATTCTGCCCGGCTTCCATTCACTTAGGGGGGGACGGATTATGGCTTGCGTCTGCCGTGAGGAACCATCCGGCATGACAAGCCGCATTCCAAGTTTATCCGAGAACAGTCCGACGGGAACTTGTATAACATCAAGCGTAAAGTTCTGGTGGCTGGATTCAAGCATAGACACCTGCACTTTAGGGCCGATATACTGGTATCCAAGTCGATTACCCCAGGGCATGGCCGGAACCGATCCGATTACATGCACGTCTTTGTCGATAAGCGCGGGCTGCTTGCTGCCTTCCGCGCATTTCCATGATTCATCGGTCAATATCCAGATGTCTTTGTCATTCTTTGAATTAATATATAGTTCTGCGATCGCTCCGCCCCATGCCTGATGGTTGTGGACTTTCAGAATTACTTCATTGTTGCCGGTCTTGAGCAGTTTGCTAATATCAATAAGTCCCGGAATATCCCAAGCGGAGGAGACGTTAATGTACTTGCCATTGATAATGGCCTCCATACTGTCGTCGCCGGTAGCCAACAAAGATGCGTTGACCGGAGTATCGGCCAGTTTGAACTCGCGACGGAACCAGACGGTGGTATTATTTGGTCCAGAACCATTTCTGCTCCATATCCATTTAGCTTTCCATGAGGAGTCATTGCGGTTGACGGGAGGAAGCTCAAGGAGTTTCAGAACTGGAATGCCGCTGCCATCGATGCCAATGGAAAGTCTGGCATTGACGGTCAGCTCCGGCGCAGAAAATTTGCGCTGCATTTCATTCTTTGGCAACTCTATAGTTTCAATGACATCATGCCTGCGATCAAGCAGTTCCAGACGAATGCCGGGATTACTTTGACCTTTCCATTCCAGTAAATAGTTGCCTCTGGGCTTTATGAGATCGACAAAGTTTGAGGTCCCAGGTTTGAGCCGATCTGCGTTAACAATCAGATTGTCAAAGCTTTTCGCTTCGATTGAAGCCAAAGATATGCGACACGGATTGTAGAGATTATGCCATGAGAGTTTAAGTTCTTTTACTTGTCCGCGCCAGGCTTTGTCTTGTGCCACATTAAATCTTATAGTATGAAATTTGCCGTCCGCAGGCATGGCGGCAGTCATGAAGGAGCTTAACTCTTTGCCGTCATCAACACATTTAAAGTTGAAATACAAGTGTCCTCCTTCATCGAAAGCACGGAAAGTTACTTCCACCGTCTCTATTTTCGAAGCCGCCCACGCTACGTTGTTGGCGATGAATCCATTGCCATAGGGCAATACCTTTGCTTCCAGAATTCCTTCTTTGATTCCGGAATCAAGCGCGTTGAACGCTTTGAAAATTTTTCCTAAAGAATCTCCTGAGCATTTCCAGCTGGTAAGCGTTGTTCCTTTTCTCCGTTCCATATATGTTGCTTCAGAGATTTCCCCGCATTGTATCTGACTGATAAGCAATTTGCCCGGATCCAGATGAATAATATGTATACGCAGAGATTTTTCATCTTCATTCGCGTGGAAATTCATTGTTATGCGGGTTTTCTCCCCAGCCGCCAATGTAATGTTTGTAATTGGAAAAGGACGACGCTTACTACCTGGCATTTGCAACATCAAAGCCACACTCTGTTTTTGAGTGGCAGCGGCTGCTTCCACTTCCACTTGATAATATTTTCCCGGTGTCAGAGAGAGATAATTTTCATTGAGGATCATTACTTCGCCGCTACGGTTGCGTCTTTCGCTTTCAATCGTTCCGTTAATAACAGCTCCAACTGTGGCATCCGCTCCGTTGCGCACCCGATTTCCCCAACGAATTGAGGGGTCAGAAAGTAAATTCTCTCCATAAACCTGCTTCATGCCCATAAACATAAAAAGGCATGCAAATACCATTAATTTTTGTGATTTCATTATATTTCCTATATTGTTAATATGTAGAATATGGGTGAAAATATCGCTTGCGATTGTCTGTATTCATTTGTAGCTCTAAATAGGTAAAGCGTTCAGCACTAACCCTTCCATCAACCCACAAATAATTGGCGGTAGATTGATGACGAAGATCCAGCAAGGCATTTCCCTGATCTATGATATGATATGGTCTGGCAGCTCCACTCATAATAGTTTCCGTCAATAAAATCTTTGACGACGGCATCATGATCTTGCCGGGAATGGCAGGTTTTGGCGGATCATTTCTGTTGCCGCCGTTCCCATACCAGTCATCGCCTATGCCAATAGTATTGTAGCCGTAGCTTACATATTGAAAATGGAATGCGTTCGAGGCATCATTCCGGGATGATCCAAGAAATTTTTTGTACCAGCCGCCGTTGTTGGCACAAATCTCCGTCTGATCGCAATACATGGATTTTAGCGAAATATAGTCCTGATTGAAAAATATGTACCCCCATGACAGGGTTGACGGGTTTGTCGCTACATGCTGTGGAAGATATCTCTGATAATCATTTATATACATGTTCCAAGATACACCAAGCTGTTTGAGATTATTGGTGCAATTTATACTTTTGGCCTTGAGTCTTGCTATATTCAACGCCGGGAGCAGTATGCCAGCCAGAATTGCAATAATAGCAATCACAACTAAGAGCTCTATAAGCGTAAAATATGCTGTTTTCTTATAATGCATTGTTCCTCTCCTGGTTATTTTTCTTCTACCGCAAATTTTCTGAGTTCAACTTTGCTGCTTGAACCGAGTTTGACACCGATCAGATACAGTTCCAGTTTGGCGACTTTGTCCGAAACGGTGAATTCCTTCGAAAAAGGCGTCCAATCCTGATTTTTATTTATAACAACACCTTCGTATGAGATGGATTTGCCGGAAGCGTCAATCAGTCTGGCAGCGACTCTGAATGCGCCACTCATATCGAAAGCACGCATTCCCCCGCTGATGATGAAAATCTTGCCCGCTGCGGGTTTGAACGGAAACGGTAGGACAAGGTGCTGCCATGAGGCTTGCGCCTCGGGAGCGCCACCGGAGATGGTGATGGTATTGTTCACACTGTCGACAACGCAATATTTACTGTTTGCCTGGCGTTGTATCTGACTGGCGTTAAAATGGATAAATTGTTTTTTACCCGCCTGTAAGCCGGTGATGATCGCGATGAGCGTCAATAAGCTGAGGATTGTCTTGTACATAATTGTTGTCTCCTGTTGTTTTATGTTTTAAACCTGAATCAGAACCTGAGGATGCCGATCCTTACTCTGTAAACGTCCGACCAACTGAGTTACGCTGGTCAATGCCAGTTCATGACTGCCGCAATCAAGATAAACGGCAGGAGTGGATAAACTGAAATGCCTATATGGTGAAGTGGTTATGATAAGCATATCCGGCTTCGCATCAAAACCGTATCGAGCGGAAAGTATAGCAGAAATCTCTGTCGCGGTACGATAATCCGTGCATATCATACAGTCGAATGGCAATTGTTCCTGGCGAAACACCGGTAATAACGATTCACGGGCACCACTATACGCTCCGGTACCGGTGTAATAATTCTGCTCGTTAAAATCCAACTCGTACTCCGCGGCGGCCTGAGCAATAAAGCGCAGGAAAAGTTCGGCGGAATAATTGCCGGGATTTTCTTCAAACAACGCTAATCTGCGGCAGCCATGTTTGAGTGCCGCTTCCACAATTTCAAAGGCGCGTTTTTGAAAATTAATCTCTACACAACCTAAGCCCTTGAGCAATGCTGGAGTATAACTGCCAATCACTATCGTCTCCATTGCCATCTGTCGGAACAATTCCAAATGTTCAGGCTTGAGCTCCCCGGAAACCAGCATCCCATCGGCACGCCCATCCCGTAACATTGGAGGCAAATCATAAACATCACGCTCGCCGCCATCAAGCTTTACCAGCGTCAGATTATAGTTGAAACGTTGAATTCCCTCTGCTACTCCATCCATCAGCGCGGCATAGGCCGGATCGGAAAAATCACGCCCCACCAGTACCATGGCGATATTGCGCGTGGTTCCGTTGCGCCCCTTGAGTACCAGATCCTGAATATTATGATTAATCGTATAATTGAGTTCGCGACAGATTTCCAATACCCGCTTACACACCGTGTCGGATACTCCAGTCCTACCGTTAAGCACTCGCGATACCGTCGCTTTTGAGACTTTCGCTCTTGCTGCAACATCATCCATTGATACCATGTCAAAACCCTTGTAAACTTGTTTCTGTAACTTGTTTAGTAATATTGTACCTGACTATCCGGCATATGTCAAGAGAGTACAGAAATAAATCGTGAATATTTTCAGACTGTCCAGGTATTGCCAGGTGAATTTTCAGTACGAAGCTAAATTTTAGCTTGCTTTGCATGTGGGCGGGAGGGTTATACTCTTCGCTGATTTTCCTTTAACAATGCTGGCAAATCCGGCAAAAAGGATGCTTTTTAGCAAAAGCATATTAGAGAAACTAGATAGTGTGTCACAAATCAAGCGCACTGCCAGTTACCTCGTGCGGATTAACATCTGTCTTGAGTTAAAAAAAATGCGCCGCGGATGACATAATCCTGGCGGCGCAATATAAAATCAAGCTCTTTCAGAAATTATTTTTTGGCTTTCTTTTCCTGAGCTTTTTCTTTTCTTGCTTTGGCTGCGCTCTGCTTTATCTTCCTAAACTCTTGATTTACAGCTTTAGCATAAGCTTTCGGATCAGAAGCCTTCAATTTCTGCAATTCATTGTATTTATTGGCGTCGATGCTTTTTATCTTTTCCAGTTTCATGTTTTCAAGACAAGCAAAACCAGCCTTAAGTTGCTCTTTAGGGTCTTTAATTTTTGACAACTCTTCGTATTTCGCAGGATCAATTTCTTTAATTTTCTGCATCATCTTTTCTGCATGTTTCTTCAAGGCTTCAGCTTTGTTTTTTTGGAACTCCTCACCTTTCTTTTTCCATTCCTGCTTCTGTTTCGCATTGTCATTTTCCGCAAACACTGCTAACCCCATTCCACACACCAGTAACAACGCCATTGCTTTCTTCATTCCCGTTTCCCTTTGTTTTAAATTGTTTTCAGGTAATAAAAGGCACTGCCAAACATTATTATAGCAGATAATTGAAAAAAAAATACCCCTCTTCAATCATCACCCCCAAGAAAAACGATTAATTTTTTCAATTGACGAAATATAAATATAAACAATAAAGAGTGATGCTTGCTCTTTTGGATGAGACCAGCAGTGTTTGCCGGAGCATTCTGTCGGAATTGTCAGACCCATCGGATTTGTTCAAAAGATCGTCAACCTCATATTAGAGGAGAAAATGTCAGGTCATGGACTTTGGCGTCGAACATCCAAATTGAGTTAAGCCTGAAGTTTGTTTTTTCGTTTAACGGAAAACAATAAGTAATTTATACCGGAACGATCTTTCCCTCATGACCCGCTCGCTACGAGTTCAAAGAGCACTGCCACCGACTCTGCAACGAAACCTTTACCGAAAGCCCAGTTCTCTAATTGTCCAATTCACGATGACGATTTCAGGTCTAATATCATTTCCGCCAGACCGGAGGTGAGCTCGTGCATGGCTTTTAAATCAAGGTTTTTCATGCGCATGGAGCGGGTCAGGCTTATGACGCGGCTGTGTTTGTCCAAGGTCAGAGCGTAGGATGGCACGGTGTTGGAATGCAGATAATCAAGTTTGTGTATCAGGTCGGAATGAGTATTGAATAAGCCGATTACGCCGCTGGACGCTATCCACGAATCGTCTTCGCCGAAACCCAGATATTGCAGGATGATTCTGACGCGGTTTTGTCCTTCGCCGATGTTCAGGTGGCACTTGAATTGATGGTCGTCCGATGCTTTTTCAAAGTGGTCGATCTCGATGTGGGAGAACTCCATAAGATAATGCATGATAAATGAATGAGTGCTCTTGTGCATGATACTTTCCTCCGTTTTTGTTTGTTGTATTTGTTAAAACAAACGTCAAGCGAAAAGTATCCGCATAAAAAAAGAGCGGGAGCCTTTCCACACACAACAGAGGCTTCACCATGCCCACGGAAGAATGCAGAAAGAACTCCCGCAAAATATATAATCGGGAAAATACAACTCTCCCCCGAGTTTATATAATGCGAGAGCCACTCTCAACATCGTTTCTCCGGTAAAAATTGGTGATTTTCCATACAGAAACGTTTGCTGAAAGCCACTATCAATGACTTTTATATGATTTTAGAAATTTATCTTTTTATTTATTCTAGTTTGACCCCTTTATAAGTTGAATATACAAATAATATACCGTACTTTCTATCCCGCGCAATTCAGAAAGTCCACAAAACACACAAAAGGACACAAAAACCGGGGGGAGTATCTACTGGAAAAGCTGCATTAGTTCGTCTTTTGACAATCTGGTTTTTTCCGCGCCTTCGAGTATTTCTTCGGCCATTTCCCGTTTGCGGGCATGGAGTTCAATAACTCTTTCCTCCACGGTTCCGGCAATAATTCAGAGACTATGCGCGAAAGCATAGTACGCAAATTACTGATGCGCTGAGGACCGAGCATCCACAAGATGCTCAGCAATTTTATATGAGTGGAAGGCAGCTCTCTTATCATTATATTCTTCAAAAGTTATGACTGACCAGACCGTCGCGAAGCTTAGGCTCGAACCAAGTGGATTTCGGCGGCATGATAGCACCCGCGTCGGCAATATCCATCATCTGCTCCACGGTGGTAGGATACATTGAAAACGCGACCGCGTATTTACCGGAATCGACCAGTTTCTCCAGTTCGCCGGTTCCACGGATACCGCCGACAAAATGTATACGTTTGCTGGTGCGCGGATCGTCAATGCCCAACATCGGAGCCAGGACATTATCCTGAAGGATGCTCACGTCAAGCTTTTCGATAACGCCGAGAGAAGCAATGTCAAACCGGGGTTTCAGCGTATACCACTGACCGTCGATATACATACATATGCTGCCGTATTCCGCGGGAATCTTTTCTCCATCGGCGCTGATCTCGAACTTTGCTTCTAGCTCTTTCATAAAGCATGCGGCGTCGCAGCCGTTCAAATCCTGAACCACCCGGTTATAGGGCAATATTTTGAGCTGGGAACCGGGAAAAATCACAGACAGAAAATAATTATATTCCTCTTTACCGGTATGCGCCGGATTATGTTCGCGCATATATTCGGCGGTTCTGGAGGCGGCTTTAGCACGGTGATGCCCGTCGGCAACATAAAGATACGGGACATCGGCAAACAATGCGGAAAGTTCCGCGCTGAGAGCTTCATCCACCCGCCACAGTTTATGGACAATGCCATCGGGAGCGGTGAAATCAAACAGAGCGTCAGCCGCCATCACGGAATTGACAATGCCATCAATCTTCGCATCGTCTTTATAAGTAAGGAAGACCGGACCGGTATGAGAACGCAAAGTCACCACGTGGCGGGTACGGTCATCCTCTTTATCCTGACGTGTCTTCTCGTGTTTTTTGATAATATCCTTATCATAATCCGCGGCGGAAGCCGCACCGATGACGCCCACCTGAGTATGATCGCCCATCT
Source organism: Victivallales bacterium (assembly GCA_016936495.1). GTDB lineage: Bacteria > Verrucomicrobiota > Lentisphaeria > Victivallales > SZUA-371 > JAFGXT01. The sequence continues at coordinate 79,553 of JAFGXT010000014.1, read as the reverse complement.
TAAGCGAATACACATAAAGATGCCTGCCCGCGTCAAGCTTCAGCGGAGCCTGTTCGCACAAACGTTTGAAATTGGCAGCCGCTTTCGCGTAGACCGGATCACTGTAAAGGTCAACGCCCGGCTCAAGCTCGATTTCCGGACGCGAGACGCGCAGGAAGCTCAGAGGATTGCCTTCCGCCAAAACAGCGGCTTCTTCAGAATCGACCACATCATAAGGTACCGCCGCAACCTTTTCCACCACTTCGGGGACAGGCAACAGACCGTGAAACGCTAAAACTTCAGCCATAACAAGTTACTCCTGATTTCTATAAATATTATAATCGCCCGCGCGATATTTCCTGTTCACTATAGAGTAACTTTATAAGCGGAAAAATCAAATCCGTATTACTTTGTTTCACTGAATTTCTTTGATACGCGTTCCAGCACCATGGCGCTTCTCGCGGGCAGATACAAATGCAAATAATGATGCAAATGCCGTTGATCCCCGCGCGGAATCGTAAAAAAGGTCTGTTCCGGCTGGATGCGCTGATGTCCACCGTAAGCGGCGCCATCGGTATCCAGCACCAGACGATATTCTCCGGGCAACGTCTCCACCGGGAAATCGGTGAAGGACGTGAAAGGATTAAAGTTAAAGAAGAAAAATAATCCACCGCGTTCAAAGGCTATAACTTTCTGTTCATCATGCACGTATAATTTCTGAACACATGCTTTATTCACAATATCGTGTCCACCGATAAGCGCCATCATATCCCTGTCGAAACGGTCAAGGTACTGATAGCGCAGATCCGGATGCGTCGCCAGACTCCACTGCCTGCGGGCATAATGATATGACCAGCCGTTGCCTTCACGCGGGAAGTCCACCCATTCCGGATGCCCGAACTCGTTACCCATGAAATTGAGATACCCGTTGGAACCGGTGGCGGCAGTTATCAGCCGCGCCATCTTATGCAGTGCCATTCCCCGGTCTATAGTCATATTCTGAGAATCTTTATGCATGCAATAATACATATCCGCGTCCATCAGAGTGAACGCCATAGTCTTGCCGCCGACAATGGACTGATCATGGCATTCAACATAACTTATGGTTTTTTCATCCTGCCTGCGGTTGGTGAGCTCATGCCACAGTCCAGACATACTCCAGTCCTCATCTTTCTGATCAAAAAGCTTGAACCAGTAATCAGTAACCCCCATAGCCAGACGGTAATCAAAACCGCAACCGCCCTGCTCCACCGGAGCTCCCAGTCCGGGCATACCGCTGACGTCTTCCGCCACCGTTACGGCGTCCTTGCGGACACTATGGATAAGCTTGTTTGCCAGAGTAAGATAAGTTACAGCGTCCTCATCGACCATATCGGTAAAATAATCATGATACGAACCGAACGAACCGCCCAGACCATGATGCAGATAAAGCATACTTGTAACACCGTCGAAACGGAAACCGTCAACATGATATTCATCCAGCCAGAAACGGCAGTTGGACAGCAGAAAATGCAATACCTCCGGCTTGGAATAGTTAAAGCAATATGAATCCCATGCCGAGTGCACTCCCCTGCCACCTTCATGAAAATATTGATACACCGTACCGTCAAAGCGTCCCAGCCCTTCGACTTCATTTTTGACCGCGTGAGAATGAACCAGATCGATAATCACTCTCAAGCCCATACCATGAGCTGTATCCACCAGTTCCTTAAGCTCCTCCGGCGTACCGAAACGCGATGACGCCGCGAAAAAGCTCGACACATGATAGCCGAAAGAACCGTAATACGGATGCTCCATGGTCGCCATTATCTGAACAGTATCATAACCACCTGCCTTGACACGCGGTAAAACCTTGTCCTTAAACTCGCTATAAGTTCCGACCCGGGCGTCTTCCTGCCCCATGCCCACATGAGATTCGTAGATAAAAATTGATTCAGACTTACCCTTTGGAGAATTATTTTTCCAGACATAGTTTTTTCGCGGTTTCCAAACCTGTGCGGAAAATATCTTGCTGGCGTCATCCTGCACCACCCGTCGCGCATACGATGGTATTCGATACCCGGAACCGCCATCCCAATACACTTTGAGTTTATAATGCATTCCATGTTTCAGGATGTCGCGCTGGATACGTAATTCCCACACGCCGTTCTTGTCCTCAAGGCGCTCGACACAAAATTGCGGCAACTCTTTCCAACCGGAGAAATCCCCGACCAGAAACATCGCGCTGGCATTCGGAGCCCATTCCCGGAATATCCAGTAACTGCCGGAAAAATGCAAGCCAAAGTATTCATGACCGGAAGCAAAATCTTCTAAACTGACATTTCCTCCGGTAAGTCTTTTTTCGGTCTCTTCGGCACGAGCCTGTCGCGCCGCGATCTTATCCATAAACGGACGCAGATACGCATCCGCGTCCAAAGGTTTGGTAACATTAGCTTTATGTGCTTTCACGATGCACTTTTCTCCGTTGGGTTATCGGAATGGAATACAAACTCAGCGAACGAGCGGACGGCACAGCATATTCTCATAAATATCGATATATTTATGTGCGGTGTTCTCATGCGTGAACTCGGCTTTGGATTCCTGCATTATGCGGCTTATCTGTGCCTCTTTACGATTTTGAGGCAGCTTGTAAAAACGCATCGCCTGATCGATCGCCCAGCTCAGACCGCCGGAATCATAGGTTTTGAAGACAAAGCCGTTGCCGGTATTGTTTTCAACATCCAGATGCCGCACGGTGTCATGAAGTCCGCCGGTATCGGTAACTATTGGCAGAGTTCCATATATGGGACTGACCATCTGCGGCAGACCGCAGGGTTCAAACAGCGACGGCATAAGCATAAAATCGCAAGCGGCATAGCCGAGATGCGAGAGCTTTTCATCAAAATCGCATACCGCCACCCGGTCATACATGTCATGAAAACGCGCAATATCATGAAACCAATTCTGAGCCGAACCGTTGGCGACAATGGCGATCTGCAAGCCTTCCTTCCAATATTTGCTCACCACATGATACATTACTTCCGCCAGCAACTGGCAACCCTTTTGTACGGGATCAAGTCTTGAAGGCCAGAACAGGATTGGCGCCTTGGGGTCTACACGCAGACCGGTACGGCGCTGAAATTCTTCCTTGTTCTTGCGCTTAGCGAGCAAAGGCTTTTCATAATTATAATTGCAGAATATTTTACGGTCGATCGCCGGATCCATGGAATCATCAGGGGCGTTAAGTATCCCGCAGGCACAACCGGAAACATTCTTGGCGATGATCTCGTTTCTAATATGCGCGGGGATGAAATCATGCATTCCATCACATATTTCTTTCAGGAAAGTCGGGCTGACCGTATTGATAAAGTGCGACGCAAAAATCCCGCTGGTAAGCAGATCCACCGCATTATGCGAGCGGCTCTCCTCATAATTCGCCGGCGGACGCTCAAAGTAAAGATATTCCCAAAATTCTGCGCCGTCAATACCACGGTCTTCGATATATTCCAGTGAAAGCTTCTGAGTATGAATATTATGCAAAGTGAACAAACACGGTATTCCCAAACGTCTGGCATGCGCCGGAATCAACCCGGTCATCCAGTCATTACAATGGATAAGATCGGGGTTCACCGAGGGTATGATGTTGTTTATCACTTCACGCTGGAAAGCCAGAGCAAACTTAAAACTGTCTTCGGAATAATTACTGTAAACGGTATCGCGATAGTAAAAGGCACGATCTTCCGCCAAATGTACGCGTTTATTGGAAAGATTGCTAAGATACACTCTAAGTTCGCTGTTGATAAGCCTGCCGACATCGATATTGAACATCCTGCGGTAATGCGGCAACGCCACATGCACGTCCGCTCCGAGGCGGTAAAGAGCCGACACCAACGACGCGGATACATCCGCAAGCCCCCCAGCTTTGGCTTTCAAGCGGTTGGACATATTCCCCATGCCATCAGGCAAGTATGTAATTTCCGGAGTAACAATGAGAACTTTAGGATTCTTCTTTCCTTTTCTGTGACTAATCATTTTTTCCCTTTAATTTCCTGAGCAATTCATACTTCTCGCGAACAACGGGTCAACACCCGCAAAGATTAACAAGCACAACTTCTTAGGGACGGAAAAATTCAAAATGCCCGGAGCTGGAAGCTCCGGGCATCATAATTTATTCCGCCCAGCGCATAAATCCGGGCACACTGTTATCCCAGCTATGCCCCTTCGGCGTAACCCGCGCGGTAAGCCCGAATCTGCCGGGGTCAACACAAGTGATGTCATAGCCGTAACGGTAAAATCCCTTGCCGAGATCCTCAAGTTTCTTCATGACTTTGACATTACTGGACATGATATTGTTCTGAACATCAACCGGGCCATAGTAGACTTCAACATCAACCTCTTCCGGCTTGAGTTCGCCCAGGAACACCTCGGTGGAAACCTTGAATACATCGCCGACATGAACGTTAACCATCTCATTGTCAACCACCGGCTGTTTGATTTTAACCGAATCAAGATGCTCGATGTAACGATTTTTCTCTTTGACCACCTGTCTTGCCAAAGCCGCGTTATCAGCAATAAGCTCATCGTGGTATTTCAATGCTGGCACATAGAATTTCCGATTGTATTCCTCCACCATTCTACGGCTGGAGAAGGCACTTATACCCATTTTTATGGATTCTTTCATCATCCTTACCCAGCGGTAAGGAATATCATTCTCACTGCGGTCATAGAAGCAGGGAATGATCTCATTTTCGATCAGATTGAAAAGCACCTGAGCTTCAACGTTATCACGATCTTCTGCATTGTCAAAAGATTCGCCGCTGGCGATTTCCCAGCCGACATTCTTGAAGTCGGCATAAGCTTCATCCCACCAGCCGTCAAGGATACTGCAATTAAGCACACCATTGATGGCGGCTTTCATACCTGAAGTACCGCTTGCCTCCTGCGGGCGTTCCGGAGTATTCAGCCATACGTCAACGCCCTGAACCATGGATCTGGCGAGTCCGATGTCATAATCTTCGAGAAACACCAGGCGATGTGAAAGATCTTCGCTTTCCGCGAACTGAACTATCTGCTGGATAAAGCTTTTGCCCGCGTCATCGGCGGGATGCGCCTTGCCGGCAAAGATAATCTGCACCGGACGGCTGGGATCAGTCAGAAGAGCCTTAAGCCGATCGCGATCGCGCAACAGTAAGGTAGCGCGCTTATAGGTGGCGAACCGACGGGCAAATCCGACGGTAAGAATATCTTCAGTAAGAATATTTTTAGTTTTGAAAGAGCTTTGGATAGAGTTCTTTCTGAACCGGAGATGCTTTTTATAGCACTGGCGGGCATAACGTATAAGTCCCTGGCGGCACATTTCATGAGAGTACCACAGTTCTTCATCCGGAATATTATCAATGGAATTGACCGTCGCTTCATCCACCGGACTTTCCAGCCAGTCGGGATTAAGGTAATGATCCATGATGATCTTATTACGTTCGGCAATCCATGACGCCAGATGCACACCATTGGTGATATGTTCTATTGGAATCTCGTCAAGCGGGCGGGTGGGCCACAGATGCTGCCACATCTCCCGTGCGACTTTGCCATGCAGTTTACTGACGCCATTGCTGTAATTGGACATCCTCAGTCCCAGTATGGTCATGCACAGTTCACTGGATTTATTACGCATATTGATCGGCACACCCCAGTTGATAAAGCGTTCGACACTGACGCAGAGATCATCCTTGAGCGCTTCCAGATAAGGTCTGACCAGAGCAACATCAAAGACCTCGTTACCTGCGGGTACCGGGGTATGAGTCGTAAAGATATTTGAACGCCACACTATTTCCACCGCCACATCCGGCTCCAGTCCCATGCCATTGACCAGGTGCGCAAGTCTTGCGACATTCATGAAGGCGGCATGTCCCTCATTCATATGACATACGGCAGGTTCTATACCCATCTGAATAAGCGCGTTATAACCGCCTATCCCCAGCAGCAGCTCCTGATGCAGGCGCATACGCTTGTCGCCGCCATAAAGCCGCCAGGTTATTTCCTGAAATTCCGGCGGATTTTCGGGTATCTCGGTATCCAGCAGAATCAGCGGCACATTGCCTACTTCCAGCTTCCATACCGCCGCGTACAGAGTTTTATCCAAAAGTTTAAGGGAGACCATCAGAGGATTTTTATTCTTATCCAAAACCCTTTTCACGGGCATAAGGTGCAATTCATTTTCGGGATAGCGCTCATTCTGCCAGCCGCTATGATCCAGAAACTGCCTGAAATAGCCCTGACGATACAGGAGACCGACAGCAACTATAGGTACTCTCAAGTCTGAAGCGGCTTTCAAATGATCTCCGGAGAGCACTCCGAGACCGCCGGAAAAGAGACGTACGCTTTCATGAATACCGTATTCAAGAGAGAAATATACTATATTGCGATTCTCAAGTTTATGAGCTTCGCTTCTTTCATTAAGTTTGGTAACGTCGCGTTCGAAGGAATACTGTACGCGTTTCAAATGCCTGATAAAGCCGCTGTTATTGGCGAGACTTTCCAGTTCCGCCTGCGGAATCATGCTGATGAAAGCTCTGGTGTTGCCGTTTACTTTTTTCCACAGCGTTGGGTTGATACGCCGAAACAGGTCAATAGCGTCAAAGTGCCAGCACCACCACATATTGAATGACAGCGTTTCGAGAAAGCGCAATTCCTCCGGAATATTCGGAGCGATGTTGAAAAGTTGGATATTATTCATAGACTTCCCTAAACCTGAATGGTTTTATTTTACATGTGAAAATTTATTATATGAGCCTTTTTCCGGCGTTCCGGAAATAAAATCTTCTAATCTCCCCCCGGGAAAAACCATACTTTGCCACACCACTGTATTCAGGATGCAAATCTCGCAGACCGCGACGCCAATACTACAGCGGCAGTACACCCACACAACTCATCCTGTCAGCGGCACTAATCGACCGGCAGACAGGAGATGAGTTAAAGAAGCTCAGTCTACAACGATCACACTGTTAAGAGTTCCGAGTTCATTCTGAGTGAAATTCGGATTGGCGGGATCTACGCACCAGGTGTCGTTGATATAAAACTTATATTCATAAGTTCCAGGGGACAGCATCACAGTACAACGGTAGGTGCCGTCTGAGTTCTTGTCGACAAGTGTCTTTTTATCGCATTTCCAGTCATTGAAAGAACCGGCGATGGCGACATTGATACCGGGCTCTGCATTCAGCTCAAAAGTAACACGTTTTTTGCTGGCGGTGCTTGCCTTAGCGGAAGATACACTTGTTTTGCTTGCGGTTTTTTTTGTCATAATTTTTCCCCTTTTTTACTATTTTACGGGAGAGCACTCCCCTTAAACTTTTACACCCCCGGACTTTCGGGCAAAAACAGCCAAATAAGTCCATATCAGTGTAATATAGATTCAAAAGTGAATAAAACCACCTTTAAATATTATATTTGTACTAATTTTTCACTAAAATATTATTATTTACCGCCAAGGACCTTGTATACTCTGTACAACTCGGTTATTCCCCACGCCTGCGCGCCGCATCCGCGCCACAGATGAGGGGTGGCGCCGTCGAATATTTCCGGGGTATGACCGGGGCATCCGGTTTCAATGACCTTTTTAGCAGACATCAGCAGAGCCAAAGCCCGCTCCCTGACCTCGTTACCATCAGTAAGAGCCAGTGCTTCACAGAACGACGGGAAAGGCCACGACCATGCGGTACCGTTATGGTAAGCGGGTTTTCTTCTGGTATCTTCATCGCCCTGATAATGACCCCAGAAAGGGCGAACGGGATCATTGAGCAGCACTTCATTACGGTACACCGGCAGAGGATATTTCACCGGACGGTCGGCAAGACTGCGTATACCGCCGGGCACGAGCAACTGTTCACAGGCATTGATAATCGCAACCACGGTTTTCATATCTCTGACCGCGCCGAGCGTAACCGCGAACAACTGGTTGCAGCGGCAGGCGTCGTCAGCGGCAGCACTCGCGGCAGGCATTCCAGGAGCGGCATGGAGGCAATCGCTCAATGAACCGTTTTCCATCCGATACAAACGGAGTATGGACGCGGAAGCTTTAGCTGCCATCACCGACCACCTGCCGGAAGGATTATGTTCCGCCAGCAATTCCAGAGCACTATACCACAGTGCCTGAATCTCGACCGGGTAGCCCTCGCGGGGGGTACCTGCCGGATGATTGGTATCCATCCAGGTATAATGAGAAGGACTGAATATCAGGGCGCTTGCCTGATCCATTTTGATACCATTGGGGGTTCCGGCAATATAATTTTCGGCTATTGAGATGAGAATATCAATAAGTTCTCTGCCTTTGCAGTCCATATGCATGATTTCATTGTTACCGGAGGCGGCGATGTAGTCTCTGACCGCTACGAACAACCACAACGGGGCGTCACTGGTGTCACGATTGGAATCATCATTACCCCGGATCATATTGGGCAGAGTACCGCAGCGTTCGAAACCGGCGAAGACATTAATAATGTCTCTGGCTTCGTCCATATAACCGGCGGATATCATACCGCGCAGGCATATAAGGGTATCGCGTCCCCAGTCAAGAAACCAGGGGTATCCGGCAATGACACTGTGGGAGTCATCGCGCTTCACAATAAAGCGGCGTATGGCTTTGCGCATAGCTTCGCCCGCCGGGAGAGTATCGGGAATATCCTCACGCACGTCAGCGCACAGCAGTTCAGGTTTCTGATGAGGAGCGCCGTAATTTATTTCGGCGGACAGGCATTTTGACTCGCCGCCTTTGAGCATGAATTCAAAATACCCCGGGCTGAAAAGGTCGGTATGCGCTTCAAGTCCACGTTCGCTTTCGACCGGGAGTTCTACCATATAGCGCCATTCCGGTTCAGGCACGAATTTCCCCTCATCGATACGTAATATCAGTGAGTGATGGAATGAGGGACTGAAAATAAATCCGTCACGTTCCGGCGTCAACGCCTCTCTGAAACGCCCTTCCGCGCCTAGAAAAGCCTTAGTCACTTCGTGATTGCAACGGTCTTCAATATCCGGTCTGACCACCAGTCTGACCTGATGCTCGTCCTCTAGGACGGTGTCATCTCCGGCCGAGGCTGGTTTTCGCTCAAAGCTCAAACAAATAAAATTAGCGTCTTCACACATTTTCAGAGAGATGGCAAACGCCACCGTCTTGCCCTGCCCTACAGGAATAGAGAAAAGCCATTTGGCACGATTGTCCACATCCGCCTTAAAGCGTTCCAGGCAGGACAGATTGATTTCCTGTGAATAATCCTTATACACCATCCAGGCGCGGCAGCATGTAAACATAAGCGTACGGTCAACGGGGACTTCGGCATTGAGGTTCCCGGCCAGAAACGCGTCATATTTGCTGCGTATTTCGCCCCAGGCGGCACGTACCTGGCTCATTCCGCCCAACTCATTGGTACACAAAGCGTAATGATCGTGCTTCAGCACTTCGTCCTGATCAAAGGAAAATCTAAAAACATCCACATCATTGTGCATAAACAGAATATCACTTTCAGTACGGACAATACCCGCGTCACTGTAAGAGCTGAAAAACATCTTGCATTCGGAAGCACCATGCACTGCGGGAACCAGCGCAAAATATCCATCGTCCGCCGCTTTCATGCCGTTAGCGGTTCTAACGGTAATCCCGTCCGACTTTATCTCGGCATGGAAAGGAAACTCCGATTGGAGCAGCAGCAAATCTCCGGCAGGCACCATGACCATACGGTTCTGGTCTACTCCGTCGAGCCAAGTGGCAACCGGCGGCATATCACATTGGAAAATTGTGCGGCATACGGCAAGCGGGTCTCTGACCAGCTGTTCAGCGAGCGAATCAATATCCCAGTCGCTCACATCGCCGTATCCCTGATAATCATTGATAATATCCAGGATTATCGAGCGGCGGCGCTGAACTTCGATTCTCTCCGGCAAGCCGCAGGATTGCAAAGCGTTCTCCACTGCTCTAAGATCATTAAAATCATCGGACAAGCACATGACCGCGGCGGGTTTAAGCGCACAGCTTATATTGTCTCCATAAACGTCAAACTCTACTTTTTCGCCCGAAATAAGGTCATAAACGTCATTATCGTCTACCTCAAAACGGCATCGAGGCCACTGTACGCGGCAGGATCTGGAATCATCCAGATTCGCCAGGATCAAAATCAATCCATCATCGGGAACCGCCCGAAGCAGAGCCAGAGAGTTATCGGAGCCATTCTGTATAAGTTCGAGTTCGGCGCCAGCCCAGAAAGCGGGATTTACTTCCATGATGGCATAAAGCCTTCGGATAAGTTCTATTTGATTATCGCAATTTCCCCAATTGAGTGGTTCCGCGCCATGAACGTCAACTTTGGCTTCGGCAAACCATTCCACGCCATTTGTAATCCCGAAGGCGCCATTATGTGAAAGCATGGCACACAGAGCGGTTCTCATTCTTGAATATTTATGAGAACGGGCAGCGAGTCGATTATTATCATGCGTCTCGGCAAAATGCACATGGACGCCATTTTTCATACTGGAATCAATCGACCGCGGCAGGTAAGCGCTGATCTGATCGCGGTCATAGTTCTGAAACAACTCCGAATAAGCCCAGTTAAGCCCGCCTTTGCCCAGCAGTTGATCGGAGACCTCGACCAACCCGCCCAATCCTTCCAGCAGGAATACCGTATCCGGATACTGATTGCGCACTCTGGCGGTGATATATCGCCAGGCTTCATAGGGAAGCATATAGCCGGCGTCACAACGAAAACCGTCGATACCCCGGTGGCACCAGTACAAGAACACCTCCGCCATGAGGGCGTGAACCTGACCGTTATTATAATCAAGTTTGCACAGATCCTCCCAAACCGTACCCCAGGCGCCGGGACTTACAAATTCCCCGCTGTCCTTACGGACGAACCATTCCGGATGCTCCATCTGCAAACGCGAAGCCCAGCCGGTATGGTTTACCGGAATATCGATAAAAACCTTGGCATCGCGGGCATGAATCTCATCCACCAACTCCTGAAACTGCTCCAGCGGAGTAGCATGAGTATCAAATTCAGCATAGGCGGGATCGACCGAAAAGAAATCCAGACACGCAAACGGACTGCCATAGCGTCCCATCCTGCCGTATACCGTAGGTGTCGGGTGTACAGGCAGCAACTGGATTATCCGGCTGCGCAAAGTACCGATGATAAAATCAAGTTCTTTAATTACGCTTCTAAAAGTACCCGAAGGGGGGATCACAGCGTAATTCTGTTCATCAAGAAGTTCTACTGCACCTTTTGATTCGCCGCTGAGTTCGGAGTGCATTTTATTATGACCGAACTGCCGGGTGAATAGAGTATAAATGGTATTGGAGCAGACCATATCAGCGGGTTCGACTTTTATTCTGGTATTGTGTTCCCCGCGCACCCAGATATTTCTGGAGCCGTCATCCGGTTGAAACCAGGCTTTAGCCTCAAAACTTCCAACCTCAAGCATGGGCAAAGTCAGCGAGAACTCGGTCTGAGACATCCGGGTCATCGGCAGGTCATGCCAATCGGTATGCAGAACGGTCTTATTTTTTTCGGTATGCGCTATTACTTCATTGCGTTTGACTGCGGCTCGCCCCAGATTGGTGCGCAGAAAAGCCTGTCCACTTATAACTTCGTGCAAATCCAACGTAAAGGTCAAAACGTCCCCGCGCAACAAAATCAATCTCTCGCCCGGATATGGAGTTTGTCTCATACTAATCGTATCCCCCCGTAAACCGTATCCGCCGACAGACTGCAATCCGCACGGAATTTCCCGGTCTCATATTAAACTTCTGCTAAAAAAATATTATATTAGTAAAGAATAATACATCTGAATGAAAGTGTCAATAGAACTTTGCACTTTTTGCGCAACTTGTAACAAGTTTTAACTCCCTCATAACAATTGCGTATCACTTTAACAGAGCGCATATCTCTCCGGCGGAAGCCGCCTGATGTACTTTTTCCGCCAATTCCGCATCAAGGAAACGGCGCGCGAGCCCGGCAAGCGTCTTAAGGTGCTGCTCCGACGGCGCGGATTTCGGACTTACCAGAACCAGCAGAATATTGAAAGAGCCTTTAAGATTTCTGAACTCCCAATGTCGTTGTCCGTGTCCGATGATGATAACGGGTTCAGATACTCTCTCGCTATGCGCATGCAGCAAGACGATTTTGGAAGTCATCTCCAACGGATAAGAATTCATAGCCTTAAGCAAAAGAACATTAACATCTTCAAGCGTTGCCGGATTATCACCAAAAACGCCATTAGTCATCAACCTCAAAGCTTCTTCACATTCCATATCGCCAGGAATATCCGCCGGATATATCCGTGGACCTTCCATAACGGTTGCCTCCAACTCGCGCACATCTTCCTGATGATCCGGGAACGGCGGATATGCGGACAAGAGATTTATATCTGGAAAGTCGACGCAGATCTTCTCCTGAAGTTTATCCAGTACCGGAGTCCACAATATTCCGTCGCGCCGCTCGCAAGGCATCAAAACCATGTCATCCTCGGAAATATCCTCAAGGAAAACCGTCTGCAACTTAGTCCAGGTCTCAGCCGTGATAATAGTAAGCGGGCAGCTCGGACGCGCACTTTCGACTTCCTTTCGGAGAATATGCTTCTCATCGCCGATAATATACACCCTCAAATGGGCGCCGATCTGAGCCGTCAGCCGTCTTGCGTCCTGTAACAACGCGCGCAGATCCGTACGTCTTTCCGACAATAAAGGAAAAGGCAGCAGCAAACGTTTAGTCAGATTCACCGGATGATTTAAATGACAGAACAACAATCTCACAGGACACGAATTCAGCAGATTAGTCGATACCGTGCCAAAAACATGCGCGCGTCGGTCACTCCATCCGGCAAGCACCTGAGTAGCGCGCAACTCCTGCGAAGCTCTGACCAACCCGTCCGACGGGTTGAGATCGACCCTGACAGAAGGCACCACCTCTATATCCGCGGAAGCTCCGGCGGCGATACAATTGGTTAGAAGTTTTTCGCCGCGCGCCACGGAATCATCAATATCATCCATATCGCTGGCGATGGTAACCGGATATATACTGCCATTTTTGGACGTATCACGCAAAAGAAAAGACAGATCAAGCAGACGCAGGGAAAAATCGGGGTTGACGATAGACACCAGAATCCGCTGAGCACTGGACACCCGTTCAGCTCGGGGCTCGGTTTCTCCGGCAAGACTACGTCCGTAACGTTGAACCATCCACGCCCCCAGCGGACAAGTTACCAGAATCATCACAATAGCGCCATTAAGCACATATTCATCAAATATCTTAAGATCATACCCTACTATCACCGCCGCCAGCGTGGCGGCCGCCTGAATCACACTCAAACCAAAAATAACTCTTCCGGCTTCCACGCCGTATCCGAAGACCTTACGGGTAACCCATGCGGCGATATATTTACTGACCACCACCGCGGCGACCATGACGCCGGCGACGAGCCACCCCCGGGGAGAAGCCACCAGCGCCTCAACGTTCACCAGCATTCCCACTGAGATCAAGAAGAACGGTATAAACAAAGTATTACCCACAAACATCAAACGATTCATCAAAGTGCTCTGTTCCGGGATAAGTCGATTGAACACCGCCCCCACCAGAAACGCGCCGATAATCGGTTCCATCTTGGCGTAATGCGACAAATAAGCGCAACCGCACACCACTCCCAGGACAAACAGAAACTGAGCACCGCCGCTCTCGGTAACATTCTGAAAAAACCACTTAGTCAGCCTCGGCACTCCCAGTGTGATCAAAGCCATCAAACCGGCAATACCCATCACCATGCTCACCCAGAAACCCACCCCCATGTCAGCGCCTTTGGCTGAATCAACGATAATCGCCAGCACCAGCAACGCCATAGTATCTGTGATGATGGTACCGCCGACGGTAATTATCACTGGTTCTGTACGGGAAATACCAAAACGACTGGCAATCGGATAAGCCAGCAGCGTATGAGAGGCGAACAAACTCGCCATAAGTATAGATACCGGCCAGCTGAAATCAAGCAGATACAATCCCGCCGCCGTCCCCATCACCATGGGTATGGAAAAAGTCAACACTCCAAAAGCCACACTACGGTTACGGGTACGCATAAAACGATTCAGATCTATTTCCAGCCCCGCGATGAACATAATGTATATCAAGCCTATGGAACCGAACAGAATAATAGCCGGACTGCGCTCCATTATATTCAATCCGTTAGGACCAATAAGCGCACCGGCAGCAAGGAGCAACACCAGATCAGGAATATGCCAGCGCTCAGCCAACAGCGGAGCGGCAAATATTATAAGTGTCAATATTGTAAAAATCAGGATCGGATCTTCAACCGGAAACATCATACCCCCTTTGCGTTAAAACAACAAATCACTCTGCTTTAACAATAGTACATTCCCGGAAAAATACAATAACCCACACACGAATCTATGCCGCAACTTGAGCAAATATTATTTTTTGAGCTTTCATTTTCATCCCACCAGAATACCACCAGCCACCCACCCGGTGGTTATTCCAGAAAAATTCCATTAGTGCCGCGCTATGGAATGATTAATTTGACAGATAAATGTGTGTACACATTGATTTATCGGTCTATTTGTTGTACTTTTTAATGGATGATGCTTTCGAACCACGCCGTGGAGAGAGAACTTGTTATTCAATTATTTATTGATCAAGCATCAATTAACAAGAAAATAAAGACATGGATGTCCATGAATAATTATCGCAAAAATGTACTTTCAGTTATTGTTCCAGTGTACAGGGGCGAGTTATTTCTGCTGGAGCTTTACAGACGGATAAAGGACATAGCAGCGGAACCATTTCAGGATTTCGAACTGATTCTTGTCAACGATGCAAGTCCGGACAACTCCTGGCAGCTTATCACGGAAATGTGCGGCAAGGACTCCAGAGTGGCAGGGATTAATTTTTCACGCAATTTCGGGCAGCATTATGCCATCAGCGCAGGCTTGGAATATGCCACGGGAGAATGGATAGTGGTAATGGACTGTGACCTTCAGGACAGACCGGAAGAGATTCCTGCACTTTTCAAGGAGGCGAAAAATGGCTATGACATTGTTCTGGCTCAACGCCTTATACGCCAGGATAGTTTTTTTAAGCGTCTGTCTTCAAAATGCTTTTATATGATATTCAGTTATCTGACGGATACGCATCAGGACGCATCCATCGCTAACTTTGGCATTTATAACCATCGCGTCATTAAAGCCATAATATCCATGCACGATTGTGTCAGATATTTTCCGGCAATGGTTCAATGGACAGGTTTTCGTAGAACTGCGATTCCCGTTACGCACCAGAGCCGTGAACATGGAAAGTCATCTTATTCACTGAAAAAACTTATTGATCTGGCGCTGGACAACATCATAGCATTTTCTTATAAACCTCTTAAATTAACGGCGGGAATGGGGCTGATAATTTCTATGATCGCATTTTTTGTGGCATTATGGTATTATATTCTATATATGTCCGGATACATAAAAGTCATGGGGTATATGAGCATAATCCTTTCAATATGGTTTCTGGGTGGAATAATTATTTCAATTCAGGGGGTGTTGGGAATATACATCGGAAAGATTTTCAATCAGGTTAAACAACGCCCGCTTTTCATAATTGCAGACAGGATAAATTTGGATGATAAGTAGAACATATCTGGAATGGGACTCCATTTTTTTCCAGCGCAAAGTCGAAAAGATCGTTGTTGATGACGCATTCACTCCATCAGAACTGTTCTCAAGCTTGAACGATTCTCCTCCCGATTTGTGTTATATTTTTACTTCCGCAGAATTGAGCACAGCTAAACGTAAAGCTCTAACTGACGGCGGAGCTGTAGAATATGACCGGAAGATCATTTACCGTAAAACCGGCTTTACGCCATCGGAACAAGCAGAAATAGTGAGGGTGGAAAAACTTATACCGGGAATGCATGAGTTGTCAATTGCCGCCGGATGGCGTTCCCGCTTCAACATGGATCCAGATTTGCATCCATTTTTTCACGATCTCTATTGCACATGGATTGAAAAAGGAATCAGTGATCCGGAATCCGTTGTTCTCGCCTGCATGGATAATGCTACTCCTGCAGGCATGATACTTATCAAGTGCAACGGAAACGATGGAAATATCGGGTTGCTTGCCGTAAATAAGGATTCACGCGGCAAAGGAATCGGAACAAGACTGTTAAATGCATGTGATAACTTTTATTTTTCCAAACAGGTGAAAACCGGGACAGTGGCGACTCAGGAAGGGAACAAACAGGCGTGTCATTTATATGAAAAGAATGGTTATGAAATAATTTCCCGCGAAGGCGTGTGGCATTGGAAAAGGAGCGGCTTATGATTCCCTTCAATCGACCTTATATAGTCGGCAAAGAACTTTCCTATATTTCCCAAGCGGTCGCCAACGGCAATTTGGCCGGGGATGGACCGTTTACCCATTTATGCACGCAATGGATGGAGCAAAATCTTCATGCAAAACATACTCTGCTGGTACATTCCTGTACTGCGGCTTTGGAAATGGCGGCCATTCTGTGCGATATTCAACCGGGCGACGAAGTTATCCTGCCGTCATACACTTTTGTTTCCACCGCGAACGCATTTGTGCTCAGAGGAGCAAAGCCAGTTTTTGTCGATATAAGACCGGACACGATGAACATGGACGAAAATCAACTGGAATCGCTTATATCAGAAAAAACCAAAGTCATATGCCCTGTACATTACGCCGGAGTCGCATGCGAAATGGATACTATCATGGACATTGCAGGAAAACATGACTTAATAGTAGTTGAAGACGCCGCACAGGGCGTCTGCGCCACCTACAAGCAGCGTTTTCTCGGGACAATAGGACATCTCGGCTGCTATAGCTTTCATGAGACTAAAAATTTCATTTCAGGAGAAGGCGGAGCTCTGGTAGTTAACGACGACCGTTTTCGCGAGCGCGCCTGCATTCTTCGGGATAAAGGTACCAACCGCGCCCAGTTTTTTCGCGGAGAAAGCGATAAATACACCTGGGTGGACATAGGCTCAAGTTATCTTGCGTCTGAGTTAACGGCCGCTTTTTTGTATGCACAACTTGAGGAAAGTCAGAAAATATCTTCAAGCAGAATAAACATCTGGAACCATTATCATAGTGAGTTGCGTGATCTGGAGGAAGCCGGATACTTGCACCTGCCTCATATTCCTCCCGAATGCAATCAGAACGCGCATATGTTTTACATACTGCTGGATTCCAATAAAGTCAGAGAGCAACTGATCAAACACCTGAAACGACACGATATTTACGCGGTGTTTCATTATGTACCGCTACACAGCTCGCCAATGGGCAAAAAATTTCATCCTCAAGAGCGGCATCTTCCATACACAGAAGCACTGTCGGAACGTTTACTCAGACTGCCATGTTACTATGAACTGACCGATGCAGATGTCTCACACATTACCGGTATTGTGAAAGACTTCTTCACACAATGATTTTCAATTAACCTCAAGGGCGTTGCGGAAGCGTGTATATGAGCAGGTCTCCAGGCAGACTTTCGTCGCTATAGAGAACTTTAACGTTGCCTCGCGGAACCAACCGGATAGGACTGTGCATATATTCGAAATCGTTGTCGGCATATATAAATATCGCCCCCGGCGGCAACCGGAAATTGTTCGCTTCCAGTATGGTTACCCCTGTACAACAATCATGCACATGATACGGACTTAACACTCTCGGTAAAGGTTTTGACACATAACCAAATTCCGGAACGGTAAGCATGTGAACAAATGGCCATTTCGCCAGAACAGGACGATCAAAAGCATTTGTTTCCACCCACTTGCACAGTCTACGGTTTGCCTCCAGGTCAGTCAGATACTCCCGGCTGCGCTCAAGCAACGCCCCGCTTCGCGGCATCGCTCTCATCCGGGGAAACAACGCGCCGTCTATGGCGGCGATGTGAAGAATGATAAAGCATAAACCTGTAATTAATGCCAGCCTGCGGGGAACAGCTAAAAATAACAATACAGTAAGCGGGAAGATTATAGTCGTAAAGTATCGCGGCAATGGTAGACTGTGATAAAAAAACGCCACACAAAATCCGCAGCAGAAAATACTGAGCAAAATCACTGTGAATATATCGCGCCGGAATGGACGAACCCGCACAATAAACCATAATGCTCCAATCATCGCCACAACACCATAAAGACCCAGCAAAGGGTAATATGTACGGGTGAACGCGAAGGCACGCAACAAGGCTGTTTTGATATTCAGTCCCGGCGCCGCGCTTATCCCCTGAGGCATCATAATCATTATGACACAAAATATTCCTGTCAGTAAAGCTGAATACAGCAACTGTCTTTTTATTTTACCAACACCGGAGCCGCTTCTGCTGCAATAGGAAAACACCAACATAAGCAACCAGTATGCCGGAAAGGCAAGCAGTAAAATAATACCGGTATACTTGATAAAAAAAGCTCCCGCTGCCCACAAGTAAGCCGCAGTGAACCTTCTTTGTGAAAAACAATACACGCTCAGCATACATATCAGCGCAAGTGGACATTCCTGCCCCAGAGCCGCCGTCTGTCCCGCCATTACAGGCTGGGTCAGAGCGACAGCACAAGCAACGCCGGCGATAAGCCATGAACGTCTGCGTAACATTTTCCAACATAACATACCACACATGGCAAGACATGCCATATTGAACAGATGACCGCACACATGTACTGCCATCGGAGGCATAAGTTTATACGTAAGTCCATACAACAACGGCATTATCCCCAACGGATACAGATTAGATGTATAGTAGACCGTCGGTGACGCCCATAGCTTCAAAACATTAAAATCATGCTTGACATACCAGAGTGCCTGAGCGTGAAGTCCAATAATATCATCCCAGTAAGGCGGATTATCCAGTTGCCTGATGTTAAAAATTATCAGCAATGCCCAGATTATCGCAAATCCCGCTAAAAATCTTTTTTTATTCGATACTTCTGTCATTGAGGACATCCCCAGGTACGGCATTCAGAACACATTGTAACTATCATGACGTAATCGGCATTCATGGTTTATCATTTCCTGATTAAACGATCATACTTTTTGATATAAGGTACATTAGTATTCCAACACAAACGAAGCAAGTTATTTTTATGTCATTTTATGTGTTTGTATGTGACGCTTACTATATTCCAGTCATTCTCATACTATTATCTTTCTATAAAAAAACAGTGTCTGAATGCTATCTTTTTCTGATATGCATACAGACACTGTCGGTTTCAGCCCCAATATATTGCTGATTATTGATTACTTTTCAATAAATAAACATGTCGCTCAAGCCCTTTGTATTTATCTTGCAGGCGACTCTGAATAACTGGAGTATTCCGGTTTTCAAATAGCACTTCAGCCATTTTCACGTTGCCGAGCGCGGAGAGATCAAAGCGGGCTTGAACCTCTTTTTTTGATTCGTTGACGGTGATCAGATACATTGCTCCATTGTACCTTTTAATTGTAAATTTGACATCCGCAGAATTACATTGTACTTCCGGCGTCTGTTCCAGAGAAATCAGCGGCTCGACCAACTGTTGTATTTCCCCGAATAGAGAACTGATTTTGGCAAAAGTTCCCGGCGCTTTCGGATATCCAGCCCAGAACAGAATCCCGCGAATACCGTTGATGGCACAGATATACACCTGATATTCAAGTTCCGCCGGGGACATGTCCCGGCTGGAGTGAAAGGCATAGCCGGACATAAGTGGCACCGCCCAGGCCGGGCGTCCATCCTGTTTGCCGAATTTCATAATCGCCTTTGAATAATTATCCCACAACTGGACATTCGCCGATGGCGGATACGCATAGTAGTCCAGTGTCGGTATTTTGCCGGGGAAATCCATTCCCTTGTCCATCAGATAATTCATTCCGTAGATATTTTCCAGCATCACCACGGGTCGATAGGGATCAAGCGCCTGCCCGTCTGCGATAGTCTTGCGGATTCCCGCCAGATTCTTTCTTCCCCATTCGGTGGTGAACGCTTCGTCATAAGTATACCATGAAAGTATCGCCGGATGATGTTTCCATTTGCCGATAGTCTCCAGAGCCTTGCCTTTCCGAGCATGGACATCAAGTTGGAACATCACGCCGTGCTTGCGCCCGGTCTCCAATATCTCATCAGTGGGAGTTCCATAAAAATGAATCGTGTTGACATTGCCTTTCGCCAGAAGCTCAACTACGGCGGGAGTGGTACGTCCTTCCCAGAAAATGCCAAGCGGGAAAAAAGGCTTGCCGTTGACCAGCGTGATCCGGCGGAAACGGTCAAGCTTCACCTCGTGCGATGAAGGCGCGAGTTTCTGGAAAGAGCTTTCGGATTTAGCGATTTCGCCGGAGTCATCCAACAGACGGCAGACCAGTTTGTAGTCACCCAGCGCCCACTCCCCCACCGGGAGCTGTTTTTCCTGCATTCCGTCCGTCAGTCTGGCGGAATTGCGGTAAACTTCTTTTTGTCCGTTGGAAACAGTGGTTTCCAAAGTCAGGGTTTTGAGTTGTTCCGGGTTAAGTTCCGTACGGACTTGAACCGGCATATGCTTTTCCGTCGTGCAATAATCAAATTGCGGAATCGCACACAGGATGTTCCCGCCGGAAACGGTCTCTGTAGCGGATACGATCACGCGGGAGCTCTCTTTCAGCGTCATTGCCGCCGTGAAGCTGTCCGAAGGTTTGCCGGGGACAATGCCTAGGATCACCTTTGATGTTCTCCGGTCAGGAAGCGTGATTTTCTTTTCAAAAGACAATGGGCTTCCGCCTTGCACCGGGCTTATACGGCAGGCAAGTATGGCTTCAATGCCCCTTCCGGTGTTGTTAAATACTTCCGCCGACAACTCGTTCTTATCCCGACCTGCATATTTCAGCGTAAGATTACGGATTCCCGCTATATAGTTCTTTTGTACGGCTTCATCAATGACCAGTTGTCCGAAACGCAAAGGTTCATGAAAGCGTCCATAGGTGGGAGCCCAGCTTGAAATCTCAGAGGAACGCGGATTGTTGCGGCATATATTAAATCCCCAGCGGTCGCCGTTATTAAAATCAATCCCCATACCACTGAAAGGAATAAACATCTCGGCGGTCCAGCCGGAGTTGTCCTTTTTGCGGGCGGTTTTCACCTGCCAGTCGCCATTCCACGCCGAGTTGCCGAGATTGGAATCGTATTTGACCCCGTCGGCATTGAACACTAGATGGTGATAAGTTCCGCGCGTCAGTTTTGAGTCAATGAAAATTTCAAATGACGGATCAATCCAGACATAATCATCATGCTTCTGTTTGGAACAGCTTATCTTATCGGAATTAGCTTCCTGCGCGTCGAATCCAACGTAAATGCAGTCAATGGTGTAGAAAATCTTTGCCGTAGCTTTTTCCTTTATCTCTTTACCGTAGACAGATTTAAGCTCCAGCGCCGGAACCTTTGACCACAACTGGTCATTCAGCGTGCCATCCATGCGGGGAGCTTCCTTCAGCAAAGGGAGCTGATGTACAGGTACTTCATAAAGAGCCTTTTCCACATTCCCCTCATGAACAGTCAGGCGCGCGTCGGCGTTGGCAAGTTGAAACGGCGTCGCCTTTTCCCCCAGTTCCAACTGGATGGCATCGACCCATATCGCACCCTTATTCTGAAGTTTAAAATACATCATGTCCGTATAAAGAGAATTACGTGTCCGGGTATAGGTATACTCATAACGCTGCCAATCCTGAGTCAACGTAACAATCTTCTCCAACTTACGACCTTCCGGGTACGGGGAAGCAGACAAGCCCACCTTTACCCCCGGACGATCCGCTTTCATGTATGCCGATAAAGTATAAGTGGAACCGACTTTCGTGCCGAAATTGCATGACCACATTCTACGGGAATCGCTTACTGGCACGTCGGTTGTATTTTCAAGTCTCATGCTGCGCTTACCGTGCCATGCCTGAGTATCGTCCGTACCGAAAGTCTTGAGCCACGCCTCATGATGCAAAATTATTTCCGGGTCATCAATACCCCAATGCCTTACACCCCAATAATCGGGAAGTTTACCCAGGGTACATTCCTCAAAACTGGCGTTCAGCGCGATATTCGGGGAATTGACCTTTTCCGTATTGTTCCCACTCTTGTAAACCCGGATGGAAATGTCCTTCATTTCAAGATAATTCCTGAAGGTGTAGAATGAGAAATGTCCGCTTCCCTCGGGAAGATCATCGCGGCTCGCCACGGTTTCACCATTCACCTTGACTGTCAGAGAATTGCCCTTTACGGAAATATTGAAATCCGTCCACGGAGCATCGGCTCCAACCTGAAGCGCCGGAAAGGGTTTGCCGAATGTCATGTGAATCTTACGTTCCGGCATATTGATTATCCACTTGTTACCACGGGTGTAAATGCTTACCCCTTTCCTCAAGCTAATCCCCCAATGCTGATCTTTCGGGTGAGCTCCCAGACGCCGAAGTTTAAAGTCAACCTCATAGTCATTCCAATCCGGGCTGCCGATCTCAAACCCGCTCATACCACTGGTGCTGTAATCTGGTGAACGCAAAACCCCGTCATCGACTTTCCACGGCGCGTTTTTCCATTGTTTAGGACGAACAATCTCCGCCGGCAAGCCCGCCCCCTTGATATCCGGTGTTATAATTTTTACCTCATTCGCGAACGCCGCACTGCACAGCAGCAGCACAAGCATTAGAACCCAACTCTTTCCAAACCTTAAAAACATACCCACTCCTTTTATTTTGAATTCAAAACCTTACAACAAGCAAATGCGACAAACTCATTTGTTGTTTTCCGAACTGAACAGACGCAGCAACGCCACGGAATGTTCCCGGAACGCGATCACGACCTCTTGTTCTCTGCCAATCATACCGCGGCTGACAGTTTCAAGATTGCGGTCGCGGTCAACCATCACCAGTTCATAACTGTCGATTTCCGATGGCAGATTCTTGAAGAACACCGGCTGTTCCAGCCAGGATTCACCGCCGAATTTCGACAGCAAAACCGCCGCCTGTTTCCTTTCCCGGTTAATCGCCGCAAGAATATCCACGCCATCTTTGCCGATGGCAGCCACACGTTCGGGATACGCCGTCAGACGACTGAAAGCCAGAAAGCCGTAGTAGGTTTTCTGCGGAACCCCGTAAAAATCGAACAATCCGCAAAAATTGGTGCAACGCGGTTGCCCGTCGTAATAGTTCGCCACGTCAATATCCTTGTCCTGAAGACGGATAAGGACGGAAACACAGAAGGACGCGCCGATCTCGTTCTTCAGCCGCTCAAAACATTCTTTACGCAAGCCAGCCTGTCCTTTGCCGAAATGCCATCCCGGCCACAGATTCCACTCATTCATATGACTTTCGACGGCGGAATAACCATACTGGGCAAGAAGCTCCTGCACCAGCCCGGCGCAATCGACCATTTTTTTCGGGTTCTTGCCGTAACAATGCCAGGAAAAGAAATCCAGCGGCAGACTCTTGTCGCGGCAGTATGCCAGAAAGTCCTTGACCATAGGAACCTTGGGAGTGGTAACCGCGAACCCGCCCACCTTTACTGTTGGATCGAATTCCTTGATTGCCAGCGACGCCTCCCGGTAAAGCTCGAAATACTGTTCCTGAGTCCCTGTCCACATTGAATCACCTTCCGGTTCATTCCAGATTTCCCAGTGGGTGATATTATAATGAAAACCGTTGGCCCAGCCATGATTGTAATGTTTGATAATCCCGACGCACACCTGCGCCCAGCGTTTGAAATCCTTTGGCGGATGGGTGTAATATTTGATTGCCGCGTGCTCAATGCTCACCCCCAGGCGGTAAACGATCTTCGCCCCGGTGTCAATAATGTTTTTAATATAGGTGTCGGTTCGCCGGAAATCATAATTGGATGGGTCGGTGGGATCGGCGTCCTCATTCGGAAAAATCTGTGGAATGTCCACCTCGCGCGGATGCGGATAATTGGAATCATGAAGGCGTACCCAGGGAACCCCCAACTCACGGTAGTTGTCACTGACGTCTATCAAACTGTTATAGGTAACCGGGCCGTTGTTAACTCCGTGCAATGGGTTGATCTTTCCCATGTTGACTGAAAAATCTACCGTAGAACTTATTTCTTCACGTTTGATATGCCGCTGTTCAGCAACATATTCCGTCAGTTCGGCGGCAGTTCCTACTGCGACGCACAAAGTGGCTCCGCCTGTACCGCTGGTGAAACGTATTGCCAGAAGATGCTCCCCCTTCTTTAATTCAAGGTCAGCACGGAAGTCGCAAATTGACGGCGGCCAGATTTCATTGCCTGTTCGTGGCGAACTCAACAGCGCATTACCATCAATATACGCTTCAAACCACCAATCCGCGCCCAGCCCCACCGAGTACACCCCATCATCATCCACCGTCAACGGGATCAGAACCAGCGCTCCTTTGCCATCTCCGCAACCGCCGATAAACGGCGCGAGGTCTACCTTATTCTCAACCGCTATAAGCTTCCGCACTTGGATTTGGCGCTCTCCAACGGTTACCGTTTCCGGAATTACATACTCTTTGGGGATTTCAACCTTTTCGCACCGATTGATCGATCCGAACACCGCCCATAATTCAGATGTTTTACATGAACTGGAAAGAAACATGATTTAATCCTTGATTTATTGATTTATTTGCCATAAGGTTCTTGATATCGCATAGGCGTTTCCGCCGGACATATACGCATAATCACCAAAACGTAGATTTTGTGCGGAACCGTCAATCATCAGGAAATTAGTTCCGTTATTGTGCCCTCGGCTCGTACTTATATACGGTTCATAATGGAGATAGCCATAACTCCAGGCAAAGGGATTGTCACAACCGACCCAGCGGGTCAGATATTTGGAGTTATTCCCGCAGACCAGCATTGTAACCTGACTGGGCTTGCGAATTTTTCCGATCTTATTGCCGGGAGGCGTATAGCTGAACACATCCTGCTTGGTGGCATTAGACGCCGGGTGATTGATAATATATGACTGCGGAGTTGCCGCAAATGAACTGCGCTTGCCAAAAACATCCAGTGGACAATGAAATATCTTGTCGTTGTTTGCCATATATGGACGCAACACCCAATCCCAAGAGTTGCGCATCCCACTAGAGGCAGCCGTCCCCTGCCAGATCACCCGCGGAATAAAATCGTCAAAATCATTGGCATACTGGGCGAACGCCGAACCCATTTGTTTTTCGTTGTTGATACAAGATGCTTGGTATGCCATTTGCCGCGCCCGACCCAGCGCAGGAAGCAGCATTGCCGCTAAAATTGCTATAATGGCGATTACAATGAGGAGTTCTATTAGCGTAAAGTTACAACCAGCTTGAGACGTTTGCCTTTTCATGATTATTGATTCTCCTTAAATTGCGGGGTTAAGTTGCTGATGGTCTTTCCGGGAAAGGGGATAGTGGGGATAACGACTTTTTCCGGTGTGAGATTGCCGTTGATATGTTTGAGCAGTATTTCCGCTCCTTTGCGGCCTATTTCACGCGAGGGATATAAAAAACTGTCCAGCTTATAAGTAATGCCGGGCAGATTCATGCCACCCGCTCCGGCTACGGATATATCATCGGGAATACGTTTCCCGTGTTTTTCCAATGCCGCGACGCATCCAAACGCCACGGCGTTGCATGGGCATATTATGCAGGTGATATGCGAAGCGCCAGTGATTATCCGTTCCGCCTCTTCATAACCGAACTGATAATCATATCCGCTTCTGTCCGAAGCATAATCGGGAGTGATGCTGCATGCTTGTAACGCCGCGTTGACGCCATTTGTACGTTGAACTCCACCGGAAGACGTCTGTGGAGAATTAAGTACTGCGATATGACGGTGCCCGGCTTTCACCACCCGGTTCACCAGTTCTCCCATTGCTTTGTATTCGTCCGACACCACTTTTGAACAATTATACTTTTCATCCTCAGTCTGAAGCATTACCACAGGGATGTTTTCCCCGAGTATTTCCGCGACATAATCCGCATTATAAGTTATGCCCCAGACAATGACGCCGTCAAGCAACTGTCCCCGGATCATCTTCAAATAACGCCGTGAAGCAATAAAAGCAGGCGTCGCTTCCAGTAAAAGAATATCTATTTCGTGCGTCGCCATAAACTCCTGGGCTCCGCTGAGACTTGCCGCCATGTTAAAGTCCATATAATGTCCATAACCGCCATGCACTGACGTATCCTGCGCAGGAAATATGAATGCCACTGTATTTGCGCGCCGCCTCCTCATCCGCCGGAATAATTCATTCGGCTGATAATTCATACGCTCGCATACTTCCAGAATATGCTTACGCGTTTTTTCCGCCAGCTTTTTACTGGCGACTGGTTGTAACGCACGGGATACCGAGGCGACTGACACGCCTGCCTCATTGGCTATATCCCGAATGTTTACTGCCTTACTCTTGTTCATAATTCCTTCTCAAAACAATTAAGGTAACTAATTACCCTAATTATAGCACCTCATTTTATACAAGTCAATACCCATTTATAAATTTGTTCTCACATTTCAGGATATGTAAATTGAAAAAGTAGATAGTTTTTCAGCGAACCAATATTTATCCTCTGATGTCCGCAAAGAGTAAGGCATTAGACGGGACTGACAGATATATTTTCTGTCAGTCTCGTCGCATTATCAAACCCGCATTTTTATTCATGCTTTCTCTCATCACACCTTGACTTTTATTTTTCCCACATATATAGTGTCATATAAACAACTATGGTATGATATATGACACCCGAGCCGAAAAGTAAATCCTATACGCCGGCTCTGGATGCCGGTCTGGATATAATGGAATATTTGTATAGCCACAAAGAAGCGGGCTTTAATGAATTGTGCCGACAACTCCCGGTAAGCAGGAGCAGCGTACTGAGAATACTTAAAACTCTGGCGGAACGCGGTTATGTTCAAAAAGACGAAGCTCGTTCGTGCTGGCTGCCTGGACGCCGTATGAATTTTGCCGGAATGAATGCGCCTGTCGCCGACGTCATGCGTTCTGAGGCACCGCGCATACTTGGATCATTCACGGATACCACCGGTTGTACCGTATTATGCGTTTACTGGAATGGCAATGGCTTTCAGGTGATGGCTAAAGAGCAGCGCGAAGGCGGTATTGCCATGCTTGAAGTCGGCAGTGTGACCCGTGATCTATCCAAGTATCCGTGGGGCTGGCTTTTCTATCTTTCTCTCGATGCGGAAGAACGGGAGCGCTTCGATGGATATATGGAATGTCCTGAGCTTATCAGAGACTGTCCGGCGAAGCGGAAAAAATATCTTATAGCCAATGGATTTGCTTTGGATAATGAGGAAGTTTACAAGGGGCGTTTACGTTTTGCGGCACCGATACGCGACGCCCAGGGCAGAATAACAGGAGCTCTTGGTACTTCGTGTCCATCTCCTTTGCGAACCGAAGAAATTCAAGCTTTAGGTAAAGAGTTGGCTAAACATGCGGATAAACTCTCTGATTTTTTAGCCAGACGTATTAATACATAATTTTAATTTAACTTGAGGAACACAGTCATGACCAGACCCAATATCCTTTATATTCATTCCCATGATACCGGCAGATATATTCAGCCTTATGGTCATGCTGTACCGACGCCCAACCTTCAACGATTGGCCGAAGAAGGCGTCATGTTCCGTCAGGCGTTCACCTCTTCGCCTACCTGTTCACCCAGCCGCGCCTGTTTGCTTACCGGAGAATATCCGCATAGCAACGGCATACTCGGACTGGCTCACCGGGGATTTGCGTTGAACGATTATTCCAAGCATCTGCTGCATATTCTGCGACCGCACGGTTATCGCAGTCTACTCAGTGGCATACAACATATAGCCCATGGTCAAACACCTTGGAAAACCATAGGTTATGACGTTCATCTCGGCGAAGCCGCCGAAGCGGAAATCAACGCGGCGGAATTTCTGCGCAGTAAACCTGTCGATCCGTTTTTTCTCAGTGTCGGCTTATTTGAAACTCATCGTGAGTTTCCTGAAGCAACCCCGGCTCAGGATACGCGTTATTGTATGCCGCCCGCGCCACTGCCGGACACCCCGGAGACCCGTCTGGACATGGCAAGATTTAAACGCAGCGCGGAAATTTTAGACACAAAAATCGGCATAGTCCTTCAAGCGCTTGAAGACAGCGGTCTTGCCGAAAATACCTTGGTAATCTGTACCACCGATCATGGCATTGCTTTTCCGCGAATGAAATGCAATCTGCAAGACTCAGGTATCGGTGTCATGCTGCTTATGCGCGGTCCAGACGGATTTTCCGGCGGCAAAGTAATTGACGCAATGGTCGGTCAGATTGATATTTTCCCGACCCTCTGTGAGTATCTAGATATTGAAGCTCCGTCCCGACTTCAAGGAGTATCATTTCTGCCGTTGGTCAACGGTCAATGTGATTGCGTCCGGGATGACCTTCTGTTGGAAATCAATTATCACGCGGCTTACGAGCCTATGCGCGGGCTCCGTACAGAGCGTTATAAGTATATTCGTCGCTATGATCCGCGTCATGCCCCGGTTCTGCCTAACTGCGACGCCAGTCCGTCAAAAGACTGCTGGCTGGATAAGGGCTGGAAAAATATGGCTCCAGTTGAAGAAGCCCTGTACGATCTGGTTTTTGATCCTAACGAAAGCAATAATTTGGCTCAAAGTCCGGATTATCAGCAGATTCTGTTGGGAATGCGCTCCAGACTGGCGGAAGTCATGACGGCTACCGGCGATTTCCTGCCCGCTTCGGATGTACCCTTGCCGCCGACCGCGCTATTGAATCCACGCGACGGCATAGACCCGGATCAGAAAGCAACCATGCGACCGGGAACTAGATAAAACAATAAGGATATGACCATGAGCAAGCGACCGAATATTTTACTCATTACCAGCGATCAACATCATTTTAACGCACTGGGTTATATAAATTCCGAGCTGCGCACTCCTAATCTGGATCGCTTGGCAAAGTCGGGAACCGTATTCACACGGGCTTATTGTTCTAATCCGACCTGTACTCCGGCTCGCGCATCGATAATAACCGGGATGTATCCCAGTCAGCACGGAGCTTACAGCCTGGGAACTAAACTGCCGGAAAACGTGCCCACTCTTGGAGATTTCTTTCATCAGGGCGGTTACCGTAGCGCGTTAATCGGCAAAGCGCATTTTCAACAATTGCTTGACCATACGCAGTATCGCTCCATTGAGTCTAATCCGTTACAACAGAATTTGAACTTCTGGAGGACGTTTACCGGACCTTTTTACGGCTTTGATCACGTCGAATTGTGCCGCAATCATACCGATGAATCCCATGTGGGTCAACACTATGCATTATGGATGGAGGCAAAAGGATTTGACTGGCAGGGATATTTTTCAAAACCCGCTGGCACCGCCGATTGCCAGCGACACAAATGGAATCTGCCGGAGGAATATCATTATGACGCCTGGATTGCCGAACGCACTAATGCCATGATGGAGGAATACGCGGAAAATGGTGATCATTTTTTCCTGTGGGCGAGTTTTCCCGATCCGCATCCGTCATATTTAGTTCCTGAGCCTTGGGATACGATGTACGACCCTGACAAACTCATAGTTCCTCAGATGCACCCTGACGAAGATTTTTCCAATATGCCCCCGCATTACAACATGACCAGGCAAAAAGAAGTTGATGGCAGTGCGTACGAGGAGCCAGACGGCAATGGTATTCATGGACTGCATTCTCATTTGCATGACCCAAAACAACTGGCTGAAGATATTGCGGTTTATTACGGCATGGTCAGTATGATGGATAAGTATATCGGAAAAATTCTCGATAAACTCGAAGAGCTGGGCTTGGCGGATAACACAATAGTAGTTTTCACAACTGACCACGGTCATTTCCACGGACATCACGGTTTGACCGCCAAATGTATTTTTCACTATGAAGACATGCTTAAAATTCCGTTTGTCGTATCCAGCCCCGGGCGCATTCCGGCAGACAGGCAAAGTCAGGCAATGCAGTCGCTGGTTGATTTGGCGCCGACCGTCCTTGATTTTTGTGATTTGGAGGTGCCGCGCTGCATGACCGGAGTCAGTCAGAAACAAGTTTGGCAAGGGACATCAGATTCTGCCCGTAACCATGTTGTTGTCGAAAACCGACATCAGCCGACCACGATGAACATCCGCTCCTGCATCAATGAACGCTACAAGATAACCGTTTATTACAACCGGGAATACGGTGAATTGTTCGATCTGGAACAAGACCCTGGCGAATTGACCAATTTATGGAACAGTCAGGAACATCAAGACCTGAAAAAAGACCTCCTGCTTAAATTCATACACGCTGAAATGGGCAATGAACCGGTATTGATGCCACGGGTATGGTGTGCCTGAAAAGCATAAAGCATACATTATGAAAGGGAGCATAAATAAAAGCGTTCCAGAGAAAGATACCCAGATGCTTTTTATAAAAATTAACACTGTAAAAGAGAGGTTCTATCATGAGAATTTTGTATTTTGATCTGGACACTCTGCGTCCTGACCATCTAGGCTGTTATGGATACCATCGGAACACGTCTCCAAACATCGACTGGATTGCGTCTGAAGGCGTAAGATGCGAAAACTATTACACTTCCGACGCCCCCTGTCTGCCTTCGCGTTCAGCGATGATGACCGGTCGTTTTGGTATTCACAACGGTGCCATTAATCATGGCGGCACTAATGCCGACGTCAGGCTGGAAGGTTCCGGTCGCGGCTTTAAAAGCTGGCTGAGTTTTGAAACATTGCCGGCTTTCCTTCATAAAGAGGCAGGATTGCATACCACTTTTATCGGCGGTTTCGGCGAACGGCACTCGTTATTCTCTTTTTACGCCGGATTTACTGAAATCCATGACACCGGCAAAAGCGGAATGGAATCGGCCGAAGATGTTACTCCCACTGTTCTTGATTGGATTGAACACAATGCCGATAAGGATGACTGGTACCTTCATGTTAATTATTGGGATCCTCATACCCCTTACCGGGCTCCAGAAGAGTTTGGCAACCCTTTTAAGGATGAACCACTCCCGGATTGGATCACTGAAGATGTGATCAATTATCAACTGAAAAATACCGTCGGGCCGCACGGCATCCTCGATATTAACATGTACAACGACAATGAGAAACCCCAGTTCCCGCGTCAGCCAGGAAAAGTTACCGACATGGCTTCGGTCAGACGACATATCGACGGTTATGATTGTGGTATCCGTTACATGGATGAACACATTGGTCGTGTCCTTGACGCGTTGCGTGCTAAAGGCATTATGGATGATCTGATTGTTATCGTCAGTTCCGACCATGGTGAAAATCATGGTGAATTGGGCATGTGGGCGGAACATGGCACCGCCGATAATATTACCTGCCGTATTCCGATGATTATCCGCTGGCCGGACGGCTGTGAAAATCATGCGGATACCGGATTGCACTACAATATCGACCTGATTCCAACTTTGGCGGACATGCTCGGCAAGGAGCCATTTCCGAGGTGGGACGGTCGGAGCTATGCTGACACAATCCGTTCCGGCGCGGATACCGGTCGCGACGAACTGATTCTCTCGCAATGTTGCCACGGTTGTCAACGGTCTGTGCGCTGGGGGGATTGGCTCTACATGCGTACCTATCACGATTTTTATCATCTTTTCCCGAAAGAAATGTTGTTTAATCTTAAGGATGATCCGTATGAACAACATAATCTGGCGGAAGAGCGTCCGGACATCTGCCGCGAAGCCGCCGCTAAATATTTGAATTGGCACGACGAAATGATGATCACCCAGCCACAAGGTTTTTTTCATGACCCGATGTGGGAAGTCATTCACGAAGGCGGACCGTTCCACGCTCGAGGAAAATTGTCTCAATACTGTGAGCGTCTTGAGCAAACTGATCGCAGCTGGGCGATTGAAGAACTGAAAAAACGCCATCCCAAAGAATTTTGCGACAAATAATTTTTAATAAAGGATTTTTATGTTTGGCATTGATTTAAACTGGTACATTATTGGTTTCGGCGTCCTGATCGGTTTTTCCGTGGGGATTTTGACCGCTCTTTTCGGAGCCGGAGGCGGGTTTATCATCACTCCCGCCCTGAATATCTTCATGGGACTGCCGATGAATCTGGCAGTGGGCACCAGTGCCTGCCAGGTTACCGGAGCGTCGGCATTCGCCTTGTACGAACATCTCGATCGACGATTGCTCGGCATTAGAGTAGCGATGTTTTTCGGCATCGGGATTCCCCTGGGGGCTTATTTTGGAGCCACTCAGGTACAACATCTCAAAGGACTTGCCGATTGGAATTTTAACGGACGCGAGATAGATCCGGTCAATATCGTCCTGTTGATTATCTTTGCCGTTCTGTTGCTGCTGATAGCCGCCTGGATGCTATATGACAGCTTTATAATGAAGAAGCAGGTTGATGTTACCGACCATCCCGCCGTGCTATCCCGCTTGCGTATTCCGCCGCTGTTCAGATTCAGGACCATTCATGGAGGCGATTTCAGCATTCCCGTCATGATTATGCTTGGATTGATCGTCGGATTTTTCAGCGGCATGCTCGGAATCGGCGGCGGGGTCATCATCATTCCCATACTGTTTTATTTGGTCGGACAGGAAACCAAAGCCGCCACACAGACCAGCATGATGTTGGTTTTCTCCGCCGGATTGTTCAGCTCCGGATTTCATGCGTACAACGGCAATATCGACTATATTCTCGCTGGCGCGCTTCTTTTTGGTGCGCTTTTCGGAGCAAAAATCGGAGCACGTATTCATAGAAAGATTTCAGGAGAAGGGCTTAAGAAGAGCTTTGGTTTTGTGGTTCTAGCCGCATGGGTGATGGTAATAGTCAAAATAGGAATTATGCTATGGGGTTGAACAGACATCAGGCAAAGAAAACCATAAAAAATAATTTCTCATTGCTGATAAAACCGGCGTCCAGTTCCTGCAATTTACGTTGCTCTTATTGCTTTTATCTAGGCAAATGCAAGATGTTCGGCGACGGTGTATCGCGGATGAATGACGATACGCTGGCGACCATAACCCGCAAGTTCATGGAATTGTGTCAGCCCACGTCTTCCTTTTGCTGGCAGGGCGGAGAACCTACTCTTATGGGATTGGATTTTTTCCGCCGCGCCGTTGAATTGCAACGCCGCTACTCCGTTTCCGGTCAAGTGGTTACCAATGCGCTCCAGACCAATGGCACTCTGCTTGATGACGCCTGGGGCGAATTTCTGGCAGCCAACCGCTTTCTTGTTGGCGTCAGCGTCGACGGTTCGGCGGAAATGCATGACGTCAACCGGGTGAATATCAATGGAAACGGTACTCATGCCGAGGTGATGCGCGGCATAGAGATACTCAAAAAACATCATGTTGAATTCAACGTCCTTACCTTGGTATCCTCTACCAATCAGGATCATCCGGTTGAAATCTACCGGTATCTTAAATCCTTGGGAATAAATTATCATCAATACATCGAATGCGTTGAATTTGATTCCGAAGGACGCTTGCGTCCGTACGCGGTCGATCCGGTCAAATGGGGGAAATTTCTCTGTGCCATATTCGACGAATGGTATCCGGCGGACACCCGCAAGGTCTCAGTACGCCTCTTTGATACGATTCTTGCCAAGTTGGTAGATCGTGTCACCACCTGTTGTCAGGCGGGTATTGATTGCAGGCAGTACTTCGTGTTGGAACACAACGGCGACGTCTTCCCTTGCGACTTCTTCGTCCGCCCGGAACTCAAACTCGGCAATATTCATGTCGACGATTTCCCGGCACTGCTCAACTCTCCCATCTATCACGACTTTGGAGTACGTAAACGTGCTTGGAACACCCGTTGCGGTCAATGCGAATACCTTCACATTTGCGCAGGAGATTGCTCCAAAAATCGTCCAGGTAATGATTCATCAGATCTAAGTGCTCTTTGTGAAGGCTGGCGTATTTTCTATACCCATACCATGACACGTTTTCAACGTCTGGCGGAGGAAATCGTCGCTGAACGTCAACGAACAGCTTATCACAGTCTGAAACAACCGGGACGCAACGACCCATGCCCCTGTGGCAGCGGTAAAAAATACAAGAAATGTTGCGGTTCCAGATGACATTACCATCTGTTTTTTGTGTTTTGTGGACTCTCTCATCCGAACTCAAGTAAACAAGGCCTTAGATATTTTAGAAAAAATATTAAACCCATACACTTGACTTTGTATTTTTTATAGTGTATTGTTTAAGTGTATTGGAAACAATGACAATTCAACAAACAGGAACGCATCATGCTGAAACTGGCGAAATCAGAGCAACTTTTTCAACTGTTGAAAGACAGAATCGGACAGATGAAAGACGGGGAACGCTTTCCATCGGTGCGCCAGTTGATGCAGGAATACAATGTAAGTCAGTTCACGGTAGGCCCGGCGCTGGATCTGCTTGAAGAACGCAAACTGTTGATCCGCAAGGTGGGCAAGGGGACATTTGTACGTAAAGACGGCGAACAAAAACAGTATACCGTGTATTATTATATGAACGACTGGAATTTTGACGAAGCATCGAGAACCGAGCGTATATGTCATAAAATTGCGCAGGAACGCAACTACAACTATCGCCGTATCATCTATCATCATTCAGAAGACGTTTACAGCCAGCTGCCATTTGGCGAGGCGGACGCGATCATCATAAATCCTTCACGCTCTGATTTATCTCAGGCTCAGGTGAATATTTTGAAAAACGCGCCAATTCCGATTGTTATGATACGTGCAACACTGCATCAGCTCGGACTTAACTGCGTTGGCGGACATAACGTCCTTACCGGAACTATGGCGGCGGAATATTTTTTAAAAAATGGACACCGTAAGATGGCTATTCTGCTCAGTGAACCATTCAGCTATACCAGCAATGAGATTTTTGACGGTTATTCCAGCCGAATCAAAGCCGAAGGCGGCGAACTTACCGTCATAGATTGCAAGACTAGATTCGGTGAAAACTCGCAGATGAAGGCATTTACCGAGTTAAGCCGTTATTTGGAAAGCAACCATGCCGATTTTACCGCGATGTTTGTAGCCAGTGATTACAGTGCTCTGGGAGCTTTGCGCGCTCTGTCCGAATTCAATATAAAAGTACCGGAGCAACTCAGCGTGCTGGGATTCGGCGGCAACATCTCGGCGGCATTGTTCAAACCCTCGCTGAGCTCTATAGTCATACCTCTTGATAAGATGGCTGACGGCGCGTTTGACCTCATTGACCAGGCATTAAAAGAGAAAAAGCTCCACGGGCTTACTCATATTGTATACCCTGAATTCATAGAGAGAGAATCAACCGCCATAGCGGTAGAGACTATTTCGCAATAAAAAATGAATTAATAAATATATGAAAAATCAATCAGAAAGAGGAGAAAACAAAATGAGAAAGAGTTTCACACTGATAGAACTCTTGGTTGTGATTGCAATTATTGCAATTCTAGCGGGAATGTTGCTTCCGACGCTGAATCAGGCTCGGGAAAAAGCGAAGCAGATTACTTGTGCCAACAATCTTAAGCAAATTGGTCTGACCGTGATTCAATATTCTACTGATCATCAAGATAACATGCCGCTTTCGCGTTATTACAATGCCTACAACTGGCATCATCGGAACTCTCCGCTGGCAAAATATGCCGGATGGGATAAGATTCCTAATCATATCTTCCTCTCCACCAGCGCCAATAATATCCTTAACTGTCCCAGTTCCACCCAAAATAGTTATCTTAATGAAAATAACGGTGATCATGTCGATTATGCCAGCAGTCTGCATCTGATGGCATGTAAAGATCAGTATTCGACCCAGGCTTATCCGGAGACTAAAGCAACGCGTATCCGTAAAAGTTCCGCAACTTTCCTGATGGGCGACCGGCTCAGCGGCGCGACCGGCACTGGTTGGACGCCATATGCTTCAGCAGCAACATGGTGCAAGGAAGGAGGAGGAAGTTATTTCAGGGTTCAGACCAATCGGCATAACGATGGTTTCAATGTGTTGTGGGCTGATGGGCACGTTTCGCGCCGCAAATTTCTTGATCTTTATCGTATTGATTTTGAAGAGTCGGTCAATCCGATTTAACATCAAAAAATGAATATAAAAAATTAGATGCTGTTAAAAAAATCTTTACATTTACGTGATTACTCAAAGGAGATTCCTTATAAAATGAAAAAACATAAACAACAAACCAGCAAGTTCGAAAAAATGTCGCTTTTTTTCGGCTTGAACAACTTTCTAAGATTAAAATTCAACAAACTGTTTATCAGTATGACCGGAGTGTTTCTCGCTGCCTCCACATTGGGCGCAGAACTCAATGTTCGTGATTTCGGAGCGACCGGCGATGGTAAGACCGATGACACCAAAGCCTTTAATCGTGCGGTTTCCGCGCTGAAAACCAGTGAACCCGGTTCAATATTGAAGCTCCCGGCTGGAAGTTATTTCTTTTCCGGAACCGGAAAAATAAATAATGGCAACCTCGTAATCGAACGGCTTGAAAAACAAACTATCGAAGGAGAAGGGGTAAATACTGTATTATTGTTTGGAAACCCTCAGCACAAGGGGCTAAGGGCGTTACATTGCCGAAAAAGCACCTTTCGTAATTTTACAATTCGCTATCTCCCGCCGCTGGCAATACAAGGAACGGTAAGCTCTGCCGGAGCTTCGGAGCTGACATTGAAATTGGATTCCGCCGATAAAGAACCGTTGATGTTCAGCCCGCTGCATATTATCTTCTTTCGCCCGGATGGCACTTACGAACATAAGATCCCCAGAAACAGAGTCAAATCAATGGAACAATTGCCAGACGGACAATATCGAATCATCACGGAATGGCCGTTCGGTGCCATAGTTACGCCTGGACTGTCGGCGGTTATCTTTTACCGGTTTAACAACTCAACCGCGTTCAACAATGAGTTCTCCAACGATTGCACAATTGAGAATGTTACCATCAATAATGGTCCGTCCGCCGCATTTTCCGCCACTAATTGTAGCGGAATGAAATTCATTGCTTGCCGGGTGGTTCCTGAAAAAGGTCGTCTGCTCTCAACCGCCGCTGATGGCGTTCATGTGAAAAATAACCGACGCGGGCCACAAATCATCGACTGCATTTTTCGCAACATGTGTGACGACGGAATCAATATCTCCACAATGGCCGCTCCGGTCTATTCAGTCAACGGAAAAGTAATGGTAATTGACAGCAATCTACCTTATGAGAAAGGAGATAAATTGACGATTTATGATGGGCGCGATTTAAAAGAATACACCTCCGTCTCCGTTGCTGCGCTACGCAGGATTGACCGGAAAGGCAAGCGTGTCTGGGAGGTTACCGCAGAAGATACATTGCCGGAAATACCGCGTACGCTTGAAATTACCGGAAAGGAGTTCGACCGTAAAAATCTCCCGGCGCTCGCACTGAATCTTTCCATTGCCGGAGCTGGAAGCCGAATTGTAAACTGCGAATTTGCCGACCATCGAGCCCGGGGCATCCTGTTGCGCGCACCGGCAATCATAGAAAATTGCCGATTCCGGAATTTGCGCGGACCAGCAATTTTGCTCGGACCTGAAATATTCTGGCTGGAGTCTGGCGACCTCTCTGACATAACTATCCAGAACAACCGCTTTGACGACATCGGGTTGACCAATATTCAAGTTGAGGCGTTTGGTGCCGATCATCGTCCGCAAGCCGTATCAGGAAAAATTATTCGCAATCTGGTTATCCGTAACAACATCTTCAACAATTACGGGATTCCATCACCGGAAAATAGCGGCTACGGGGTTCACGGGCGTATCATCAACGTCACTAACGGGGAAAATATCCTTATCTCCGGAAATACCTTTGGGCGACCGCATCCGGTGGCGGTTCCGACTGCTGCGATAACGACGCCGGGCTCGAAGAATGTTACCATTGAAAACAACAATATGGAAATGGATAAATGAAAAATCTTTTATCTCTATTACTGATCGGAACCGCCGTCGCGGTCAATGCAAATACTTTTTACGTTGATAACCTAAAGGGCTCCAACAGCAATCCCGGAACAGCTCAAAAACCCTTTGCCTCACTGGATAAGGGCATTAAAGCATTAGGAATGTCCGACCGGCTTGAAGTTATTGCTAATCCAGGAAATCCCTACACCCGTCCCTACTATGGTCCAGTGGGCAAGGAGTATGCCGTCGGAGTCGGAGGCACTGCGGATAAACCGCTGGTTATCAATGGCAATGGTGCGACAATATCGGGGTTGGCGGTAATTCCGGTGGAAAAGTGGACTAAGGTTTCCGAAGGGATTTATCAACTCCCGTTCTGGCCGATGAGCAACCTATACCGCAATTTCAAAACCCAGGACTACTGGAATCCCAAACTGAAAATCTGGTTCGTCAACGGAGAAAATGCCCGCAATGCATTGAGTCGTCAGGAAATGGAAACGAATCCCGGCAGCTTTTGGTGGAGCCGCGCCGAAAAATGTGTCTACTTCAGATTGCCGGAAGGGAAGACATTAACCGAATTGACCATTCAACTTCCCGCCAATTCCGGCTTTTATACCCACAAAGACCATACCAGGATTGAAAATTTCACGGTGATACATTCGTGGAATGACGGATTTGATACCGCTAACTTTGCCCGTAACACCGTTTATCGCAACTGTGTGGCAATAGACAATTGTGGTCAGGGCTTTTCCTGCCACGGAGTGAGCAGTGCCACTTATGAGGATTGTCTGGCGCTCCGCTGTGGCAGTGCCGGATTTGCCAATATACACAAGTCGCAAGTAATCTACAAGCGTTGCGTTCTGATGGAGAATGTGTTTGAAGCCGGAGCGTTCTCTGCGGCGGAAGCCAGCTCAACGCTATATGACTGTCTGGTTATCGATAACGTTCCCGCTGAACAACTCTGGGCTCATGGTTCAGCCAACTTGACCTTGAATAATTCGGTGGTAAAAGTCGGCGATGACAAGCAGTCGGTGGCATTTGTCCGCAACGGCAAGCTTACCTTGAATCGTTGCACGGTCGTTGGTGGCCGCTTTTTCACTGCGCTCGCTAAAAACTCCTCTGGAATTTTGGAAATCACAAATTCGCTACTCGGTAACTTTAAAGATTATGTATTTGCAATAACTTCTGACCGGACTATCCTGAAAAACAATTGCTATTTTAACGCGCCAGCGATAATCTTTAACGGTCAGAACTACCGGATGTCCGACTTCTCCCGTTATCAATCGGACAGCAACGGAGACTTAAACAGCCGCTTTATACCGAAATTGCCGCTAGACCATGCCACCGGAATCCCGGTATCAGTCGATGGTCAAGGGGCAACGCTACCGGAATCGGTCTGGACTCAATATCGCCGATATCGCAACGCTGTTACCACCGTAAACGGTGTGAACCTCAACCACTGTAAATGAATGAGACCAAAGTTTTCGGCGATAATAATCTGAAAGCGCTTTTAAAAGCGACTTTCGAGAATGCCGAATTTTTTTCCAAAAAGCCTCGCGGGTTCTGTGTTGCAACAGACCCGCACCGATTTTATTTTTGTGTCATTTTGTGTGTCTTGTAGATTGCCACTTCCAGCTCATTCAAAAGCCAAAATGTAATAATGTGTAGGTTTGACCCCGATATTTTCCGCTTTTATCATCTATTCCTTATTGTAAAAATCCATACATGCTATATATTCCTATTTCAGGATATTCCCATTTTGGGAATATAGTAATAAACAGTAAAACAAGTATGGATTATGAGTAGTAAGCACGCTAAATATACCCGCGGTTCCATCGGCGGAACCATGATAAAAACCGCGCTGTCAATGATTCCGGCAACACTGGCACTCTCCGGCTACAACATAGCCGACACTTATTTTGTATCTAAATTAGGAACTAATCCACTGGCGGCTATGGGATTTACTTTCCCGCTGGTCATGCTCGCCGGATGTATATTCCGGGGTATGGCGGTCGGGGCGGCGACGCCGTTGGCTCACGCCCTGGGCGGCAGTAAGCATTCAAAAGCTGCAAAAATGGCAAGTTCAGGTCTGTTATTGATTGCGCTATGCAGTGTCGTAATATGCGTAACCGGACTTTTAAGTCTTGACTGGATGTTGCGTCAATTCGGTGCTGGCAGGGAGCCGGAGGTGTTATCTATGGCATCGGGTTACATGCAGATATGGTTCCTGGGCTGTATTACGGCGGCATTTCCGATGACTTGCAATGACTTTTTGATAGCTTCCGGAGCATCAAGAAGCGCCAGTGGCATGATGGTCGCCGGAATGTTGCTGAATGTCGTGCTTGATCCAATATTTATTTTCGGACTGGGGCCGGTTCCGGCGATGGGGATAAAGGGGGCGGCGCTCGCCACGGTTATGACTCAGATGATTACCGGGATAACATTGTTGATGATCCTTAAATTCCGCTATGGGTTGCTTACCTTTAAAGTATTACAGTGGAGATTGCTGAGAATTTCCTGGCGGGTAATTATCCGCATGGCGGTACCCTCGATCATTGCTATGCTGATGATGCCGGCGGGAAATATGATTATGACCCGGATCATCGCGGAGTTCGGCGTCGCGGCGGTGGCTGCATGCGCGGCGGCGGGCAGATTGGAAATGGTGGCGTTTGTGGTGCCGATGTCTTTGGGGATGTCACTAATGCCGATGATTGCTCAGAATTATGGCGCAAAACATTATGAACGCATCAATCAATGCAGACGCTTCGCCATGCGTTTCGCGGGGATATTTGAATTATTAATGGCGGGCGTATACTTTATTAGTGCTCCGTGGCTGGCCGCTGTGTTTTCCGACGACGCGGAGGTGATAAGATTGATGACGGTGTATTTGCGGATTATTCCGTTTGGTTTCGGCATGATGGAAATACATCGCTATTGCGGCTTTGTCTATACCGGTTGCAATAGACCTGTCGCCACCGCATGGCTTAATGCGTTGAGGCTGATAGGCTTATTGATTCCATTATCATTGATGGCGTTATGGCTGGATTCGCTATATGGATTATTTGTCGCACGACTGGCGGCGGATTTGTTATCGGGCGCCGCAGGGCTGTGGCTGGTACGCGGAATGACGCTGAAATTGCTCCACGGTGGCGGAGATAAGAAAACTCAAAGCCCTCTGGAAGTATTACCGCTACCGGAAAGCATGGGGGACATGGGATAATGACTATGAATAAATTTGATGATTTTTTTGAAGTACATCATCTGCTGGGCTTCATCAGGCGGGACAGTATTGGCGAATACTGGGAGGAAAACCAGCAGGATGACATAATCGCCCGTCTGGCTCCCCGGCAAATTAATTATCTGGCGACAATAGAACGTTTCGGACCGTGTTCTCTTCAAACTATTATGCGGCATACCGGACTTTCCAGCTCGGCGGCGTCGGCGGCGGTGGACAAACTCTACCGCCTTGGCATTGTCGAACGCATAAGAAACGCAGAAAACCGCCGCGAGGTATTGGTCAGCCTGAAACCGGAAATACGTGATCATATGAAGAAAATTGACGCACGTTTCCGGAATAAAATCGCTACTGTCTTGAAAAATTGTACCGAAGATGAAATACGCTTGATCGTCGATTGCAGTACAATGCTATGTCATAAGCTGAAAAAGATAGATGAATAAATTCAGGTTCCGGAGATAAGCCGTAACGCCAGCTCTTCAGGCAAGTCTGATTTCAATATCTTCCGACAGGTAAGCTGAAAGTCATATTGAACATAAATCGCTTCGAGCGTACAGGTTTCAAGGTCTAAGACCAATGAACTGCTACGATTGTCGCGATTGCGAGGCTGTCCTACAGAACCGGGATTTATCAGAAACTTCCGCTCTGTCTCCTCCGCAAAACAATGCTCTTTGAGTTTTTCAATGCGAATAGCGGGGCGCGGACAATTATTTTCTTTCTGACAGGAAAACATCAATGGCACATGGACGTGTCCGAAAAATGCCAGCATTGTGGTCTGAAAATAAAAATGAAACATGGCAGAATGTATATCAAAAATATAAGGCCAATACTCTCCTTCAGCAGTATCAACCGCGGCATGGATGAACATCATATCCCAACGGGTAAGCGTAAACGGCAGATTATCCAGCCATTCCTTGTGTGAAGGCGCAAGTGCTTCGCGCGTCCATTCCACCGAACGGAATGCATTGGGTGTAACCCCCAGCTCTTCAACACTTTTCTCTACACAATTCACATAATAATCGTGATTGCCTTTGATAGATTCAATGTTCTTTTCCACAAAGAAGTCAATGCATTCATTAGGGGATGGACCATATCCGACGACGTCGCCGAGACATATTATTTTTTCACAACCGCGTCTGCATAACTCCCGGTAAGTAGCCTGCAAAGCTTCATAATTGCTGTGAACATCACTTATAATTCCCAAACGCATAATGCGGCACAATACTCCTAAAAAATTTTTCGTCATCCTCCTCCCCGAAGAAGATACAAAAAATCATCTCACGGCCAGGTCTTCTACAGGAATTACCGTAAAATAACTCTTGTCCTAAGCATACTCTATGATTTCGACAGCATTATGTCAATAGGGGCTTTGATTTTTTATCAGCAACAGTTGCCGCCAGACTTGACAAGTCCAGCGTTTTTAAAGGGAATATGAGGATGCGTGCCTGAACTGCCGGCACGCTATTTTCTGCAACGGTATACCACCGCCGGAGGAATATTGTTCCATATGATAGGAGTTCGCTGAACAGTCGCGAAACGTTTGTCCAGACGACGCTTGAAAGCCCTTGCCGATGGCAACGCCAGACCCTGTACGTAAGCAAAAGTAGTGAAAATACCGCGCGGAGCCAGACTGCCGGTGATCTCCAGCAGCAAACGACGCTGAAGCGGTGCGCCGAAAGACGCCCAGGGCAGACCGGAAATAATTAAATCAACGTCCTGCATCCCCTCACGCACAATTATGCTGCGCAACGAAGCGGCGTTTTCATTTATGATCTTGACTCCAGGAAATTTATGTTTGAAAGTCTCATACATTTTTTCATTCAGTTCAACCGCAAAAAATTCTGTGCCAGGCTCCATGCCCTCAAGAATGTGTCTGGTTATAGCTCCCGTGCCCGGTCCCAGCTCAATAACACGCCGAGCCGATTTTAAACCTATTTCTGATGTAATAACCTTTGCGAGTTTACCGGAACTTGGCATCACGGCGCCTGTAGAACGCGGATTTCGAAAAAATTCTTTTATTATCATCGACTTCAAAATATTTTACACCTTCAATTAAAGACACTTTACCGCAACATTTAAAAACCCCGACGGCAACGGTCAAAAAGCATTTATCCTCTCAATAATGGGTTATAAATATAGCATGTTTAAAACCCCAGTCAAGAAAAAAAGAGTATATATCATAAAATTGAGCGTATTACATATATAAAAGCAATACGACAGACAAGTTGAAGGAGCGGCGTGCTTATATCAACACCGCTCCCCGTGATCAGAAAATCAACCGTTAATTTTCTTGTCCAAATACATTCTCAACTGATCAATGCCCACACGTTCCTGCGACATTGAATCACGCTCACGCACGGTTACACAATTGTCTTCAAGCGATTCAAAGTCAAAAGTAACGCAGAAAGGTGTACCTATTTCGTCTTGACGACGATAACGCTTGCCGATACTTCCGGTAACATCATATTCGCAACGGAAATATCGCGCCATATCACCAAAAAGCTTTTCAGCGTTTTCATTAAGTTTTTTGGACAGTGGCAGAATTGCCGCCTGTACCGGAGCGATGATAGCCGGCAGACGCATAACAATACGTACATCCTCTTCCTGACCTTCTTTTTTGGTCTCGGCGGTATCTTCGTCATAGGCATTGCATAGCAGTGCGAGCATGGAACGATCCGCTCCCACTGAGGTTTCAATCACCACAGGCAGGACTTTACGTTTGTTATCATGATCCACATAATGCATATCTTCGCCGGAAAACTCCTGATGCTGAGACATATCCCAGGTGCCGCGATGATGAATG
Organism: Victivallales bacterium; assembly: GCA_016936495.1. GTDB lineage: Bacteria > Verrucomicrobiota > Lentisphaeria > Victivallales > SZUA-371 > JAFGXT01. The sequence goes on along the minus strand of JAFGXT010000014.1, from coordinate 35,640 downwards.
CCCTCAAGTTCTCCCCAGCCGAAGGGGAATTTGAACTCAATATCCATCGCCGCCTTGGCGTAATGCGCGAGTTTCTCATGATCATAAGTACGGATGACATCATTGCTGAAGCCCAGCATTTCGTAGAACTTCAAACGCTGATCGCGCCAGTATTCATACCACTGCATCGCGTCTTCGTCGGTACAGAAAAATTCCATTTCCATTTGCGTGAACTCACGCGAACGGAACGTGAAATTACGCGGATTTATCTCGTTACGGAATGCTTTACCGATCTGGGCGATACCAAACGGCAGTTTCTGGCGGGTGGCTACGCGGACAAGATTGAAATCCACAAATATCGGCTGGCAGGTCTCAGCGCGCAAATAAGCGGTATGATCTTCGTCAAATACCGGACCGACAAAAGTCTTCATCATCAGATTGAACTCACGCGGCTCGGTCAAGTCTTTTGAACCGCAGTTCGGGCATACCGACGGGTCTTCCATCTGATCGACGCGATGCCGAGCCTTGCACCCGCGACAATCGCACATCAAATCGCCAAACTGATCAAGATGACCTGAAGCTTTCCAGACTTTCGGATGGCAGATAATGGTTGAGTCAAGTCCCTCAACATTGGTACGGCTTTCGACCATATAGTTCCACCACAATTTTTCGATGGCTTTTTTCATCTGCACGCCATAGGGACCGTAATCCCAGAAGCCATTGATACCGCCATATATTTCGGAGCTCTGGAAGATAAAACCTCTTCGTTTGCAGAGAGATACTATCTTATCCATCAATTCAAGATTTTTTTCACTCATAGGTTTTCCTTTATCCGGCGTCAATTGGAAAAAATTCCGGTTCACGCCTCAATTACTTATGTTAATTATGCATTCATCAAAAGTTGTAAGGTATTAATATTGACGCAATACTGGAAATTTCAAATCTCCAGTCTACAAAATACCCAAAAGGATAAAAAAAGATCGGGGGCAGACCTTCAATTTCAATAAGGAAATTTGTAAATTGGAATTAAATATACTTTTCGAAAGCTTCATCGACAACGGCTCCAGCGATTTTCATATTACCGAAGGCGTGCTGACGGGTTCATGGAAGGTCTAACCCGATCTTTTTGAGGGTGATTTTTTATAAAAAAATACTATAATGCTTGACTTAATGCGCTTGACCCATCATAATTATCGCAGGAGAACTATGAATAATGAGACATTATACGCATCTGTTTCAGCATAATGACGGGCTAAAAGCTTTTGTAAAACAAATCAATACGGAAAGTGCCTCTGATATTCTGATTCAGATATTTTCCGGGATTGTGTCTGAAGCTCATATTGTGGCACTTCAAACTGCCTGTAAAGAATTGTTGCCGGATGCTAAAATCATCGGCTGTACGACTACTGGAGAAATTCTTGACAATAAGACGTTTGAGCATTCGACTTTGATTTCAGTAGCGGTTTTTGAGCATACATCCATCAGAACCTGCATTTCCGACAATCCAGACTCGTTTAAAGCCGGGGCGATGCTCGCGCTAAACCTTAAAGCTCCTGACACCGTAGCTGCGGTATGTTTTTCATCTGGATGTCATGAAAATAAAGCGGTTTCCGGCTGGCCTTATATAGAAGGTTTTAACTCTGTTACCCCTTATACCCCGATAATCGGCGGTGCCGGAGGCGACAACGGCATGTTCATGCAAAGTTATGTGTTTGATGGAGAACGAATTATTGAACACGGTATAGTCGGTGCCGGATTATATAGCCAAAATTTGAAGCTTACCACCACTTTCAATCTGGGGTGGCGCCCTATTGGAAAGAAATTCAAAGTTACCGGATGCAATGGCAATACTCTGGAAACTCTTGATTACTTCCCCGCCGCGGAGCTGATTAAAAAATATTTCGGCACGCTTTTTCCCGATAATGTTGCGGGAGGAATGAACTTTCCGCTCTATGCGTCGCGCAGCCAGATTCGCATAGCCCGGGGAATAACAGAAGTAAACAGCGATGGTTCAATTGTTTTGACCGCGCCTTTGGAGCAGGGAGAATCGGTGCGCTTTAGTTACGGCGGCGCTGAAATCATGTTGAGCAACCGCAGAAAAATTATTCCTAGATGGAAACTCATTCCCGCTGATGGCATATTCATGTATTCGTGCGGTTGCCGTAAATGGAGCCTGCCACGGATAGTGGAAGAAGAAGTGGAGATGTTTTACAATGGAGTGCCGACCGCAGGATTTTTCTCATATGGTGAATTTTTGTATTCCGGACAAAAGAACGAGTATATCAATTACACTCAGACGCTTGTTGGGATGAAAGAATATGATGTCCCCATCGCTCACCGTTTTGAAATATTACTTAAATCTGAAACACCTGAGGAAATTGGAACCGATGATGTTACCGCCATAAACGATGGGCTCAACATTGCCCCGGAACACCGCTATCTTCAGGTGATGGATCATCTGGTAGGTGTGATGAATGATGAACTTATGGCGCTTAACCGTCTGTTGGAACAGCGTAATGAACAATTGAGAAAATCCCTTGAGGAGATAAAGACCATCAAAGGATTGCTCCCAATATGTTCAAGCTGTAAAAAGATTCGCAATGATGATGGTTACTGGGAGGAAGTTGAAACCTACTTCCGCGAACATACCGATGCTGAATTCAGTCATGGTGTATGCCCGGATTGCTTTAAAAAGCTCTATCCGGAAATTGACGTCGACAAGATTTACGGCGCCCCCTACCCGAAAAGGAAAAAAGACGGCAAATGACGATTGCGTTCAAGAAATATATCCGCTGATGATGAAATCGTTGCCAATGCGGTTCATTTCTGTATCACGCAATTCAAGGGCTTCAGCCATTAGCAGTGGGTTTTCGCCGCCGATTACCGGACGGCTGCCGCGACCACAAATTATTTTAGGCGCGATATGAAATTCAACCTTGTCGATAACTCCCGCCTGAAGCATATTTCCGGCAAGCTCACCGCCGCCTTCAACCAGTATGGCATTCACACTTTCGCTTCCCAGGCGCGCAAGTTCATCCTGCCATTGCATCGGGCTTGATGGTGCAATGACTTCCGGCTTTACGCCTGGAGCCATGAGTTTCGCGGCGGCATTTGCGTCAAGCTTGCGGGATACTACGATGCGGCGCGGCTGGATTTCCCAATCCGGCGTATTTCGTACATTAAGTGATGGTGTGTCTTTTCTGACTGTGTCGCCGCCGACCATAACCGCGTCCGCCCACTGGCGCAGATGTTGAACACGCTCTCGTGCCGGTTCGCCGGTAACCCAGCGGGAATCGCCCGATGCCGTCGCGATACGTCCATCCAGCGTCATTGCCATTTTTAACAGCACAAAAGGCTTACCAGTCGTTATCCATTTGAAAAATGCTTCATTAAGGTGCTTGCAACGTGTTTCCTGGATTCCGTGAGTCACTTCGATTCCGGCGTCCTCAAGAATCTTTACCGCTCTGCCCGCATGAGCCGGGTTGGGGTCAAGGCTGCCGATAACGACTTTTGCAAGTCCGGCGTTGATGATAGCCTGAGTGCATGGAGGCGTACGACCGTAAGTAGAGCAAGGCTCAAGGGTTACGTAAATAGTCCCTCCGGTCGGGTTTTCACGGCAGTCGGCAATAGCGTTGACTTCTGCATGGGCGGTTCCGGCTTTGCGGTGCCACCCCCTGCCAATGACTTCGCCGTTTTTAACGATCAGTGCGCCAACCATAGGGTTGGGGCTTGTTCTTCCCCAGGCACGTTCGGCCAGGCTTAGCGCCTCAAGCATATATTCTTTATCGGAGAGCATATTTTACTTAATCCTGAACATCCTCTTCGGCAACTTCACTGTCCTTACCGAACAAAGCTTTAGCATAGAAATCAGGGTCGAAAGGCTGAAGGTCATCAGGTTGTTCGCCCAGCCCCACAAAAAATACCGGCAGATCAAACTCTTCTTGAATAGCCACCGCCATACCGCCCTTTCCCGTGCCGTCGAGCTTGGTAAGGATAAGTCCGCTTACTCCGGCTACTTTGGTGAACTCCCGCGCCTGATTGACCGCGTTGGAACCCAAGCTTGAATCCACGGTAAGCCATACTTCATGGGGAGCACCGGGGCATACTTTATCTATCGTACGCCGCATTTTGGACAGTTCCTCCATAAGTCCCTTGTGAGTATGCTGTCTACCCGCGGTATCAACAATGAGTACATCCACATTTTTTGATATTGCCGAGCTGACCGCGTCAAAAGCCACCGCCGAGGGATCCGCACCTTTGAATGCCGAAACTACCGTAACTCCGGTACGCGCTCCCCACAGCTTCAGTTGCTCTACCGCCGCCGCGCGAAAAGTGTCGCAAGCAGCAAGCATAACTTTTTTGCCCGCGTTTTTCCATAAATGTGTGAGCTTGCCGATAGACGTGGTCTTGCCGCTGCCATTGACGCCCACCACCAGAATAATGGTAGGTCCGGAAGTGGCGAAATTAATACACCGATGATTCTTTTTTAGAATCGTCGCGACGTCCTCGCAGGCAATGTCGCTGATGTCAGCAGACGTATGTATGTTCCCGAGCTCGTAACGCTCGCGGATGGATTTGACTATACTCACACTTGCCCTGACGCCGAAATCGGAACTTATAAGAGATGCCTCAAGATCTTCGTATGTTTCTTCATTCCAGGATTTCACATCGCTGAATGCCGAAGCTATAGTACGCGACACCGCCGTTTTGGACTTTTGCAGTCCGCGTTTAAATACGGAAAAAATGGACTTCATAACTTATCAACCGCCTCCCGGGCAGGACGATCCAATCCATCTTTGACGGCATTGAGCAAGCCATTTATAAAAGGTCCGGATTGATCCGAGCTGTAAAGCCGGGATATGCCCACCGCTTCGTTAATACTGACCACTGGAGGGACATCCGCTACAAACAGCATCTCATATACTGCCACGCGCATAATGTTGCGGTCAACCACCGCCATGCGCCGCAAGTCCCATTTTTCAGACTTGCTCAGAATCATATCGTCTATGGTTTTACGATGTTCGACTATGCCGTGGATAAGCGTTTCGGCGTACTCACGACCTTTTCTGAAAACACGATTATGCGGAAATTTGCCCGATTCCTCCGCCTGCTCCCAGAATGCCTCGATCATCTCTTCTTCAATTTCTATATTCAGGTCGACCTGAAACAGGAACTGCATCGCCAGCTCCCTGCCCAAGCGCTTAAAATGTACCTGATTGCTTATATCACTGTTTTTTGACATGGGTACTGCGTGAACTCCTATTTAGCCGGAAGCATCCGGTTGAGGCTTGCCATTTCTATGGCCGCCAGCGCCGCGTCGGCACCTTTATTGCCGGCTTTGGTGCCGCTGCGTTCGATTGCCTGTTCGATGTTATTGGCGGTGATCATGCCGTATGTAACCGGAACACCGGTATCCATGCCAATCTGAGCCAGGCATTTAGCGACCTCGTTGTTGATCAGTCCCGCGTGCGGAGTGCCGCCCTGGATGACTACGCCCAATGCCATGACTGCGTCATAGCCACCGCTCAACGCCATTTTTTTTGCGACGAAGGGCAGTTCATATGAACCTGGAACCCACGCCACATCAATGCTTTCAGATTTCCCGCCATGGCGAACGACCACGTCGATCGCGCCATCCAGAAGCTTACTTACAAAAAACTCGTTGAATCTTGCGCAGACAATGCCGAAACGCATGCCTTTTGCCTCAAGAGTACCCTCATATACGTTTTTGACTTCTCTTTTTATCATATTTCCACCTACATTGATATGTTATTATGTATCAGGTAAATTTACCACCTGTACGCATATTTGCAATTATATAAGATGTCCCATTTTTTCTTTTTTGGTATTCAGATAAAAGCTGTTGTGTTCATGCTGGTCGATTATGACCGGAACTCTGCCGTTTATCTTGAAGCCATAGCCTTCTATGCCAACGATCTTGCAGGGGTTGTTGGTCATCAGTTTGATGCTCTTAACGCCTTGGTCTTCGATGATCTGCGCGCCTACGCCGTATTCCCGCAGGTCGGGAGCGAACCCGAGCTCAACATTTGCCTCGACCGTATCGCGTCCTTCATCCTGAAGCTTGTAGGCGTGAATCTTGTTCGCCAGTCCGATGCCGCGACCTTCCTGACGCATATAGACAATAATGCCCGCGCCGGCTTGCACAATCATTTCCATAGCCCGGTGCAGTTGAGCGCCGCAGTCGCAGCGGGCGGAATGAAATACATCACCGGTAAGGCATTCGCTGTGGACACGGACAAGTACGCCTTCCTTGCCCTTGACGTCGCCATGAATAAGCGCCACATGGTCATGCCCGTCAAGAACGGAATTATAGGCAATGACGTCAAACATGCCCACATCTGTAGGCAGTTTTGCGCGAGCTCCACGTTTTATCAATCGTTCATTCTGGCGGCGAAACGCTATGAGAGCCGCGACTGAGCACCATTTTAAATTATGCTTGCGACGGAATTCGTCCAGTTGAGGCAGACGTGCCATAGTGCCGTCTTCGTTCATTATCTCGCAAATCACTCCTGCCGGAGCGAAACCCGCCATGCGTGCCAGATCCACCGCGGCTTCGGTATGTCCGGCGCGTTGCATGACGCCGCCCGGTTTGGCGATAAGCGGGAACATGTGTCCGGGCATGGCGAAATCATCTTTACCGGACAAGGGGTCGATGAGTGCCGCAACGGTTTTCGCCCGGTCTGCGGCGGATATCCCGGTAGTGGTACCTTCGATCACATCCACGCTCTGAGTGAACGCTGTTTTGAAGGGGTCTTTGTCCGTTGCCTGATTGATCAATCCGACCCGGTCGGCTATCTCCGGAGCCAGTGGTACGCAGACAAGTCCACGGGCATGAGTTACCATAAAGTTAATGTGGGCGGCGGTGATTTTGGAGGCGGCGCAAACGAGATCTCCTTCGTTTTCACGAGATTCATCATCGGTGATAATCACCATTTCGCCACGTTTAAGTGCGCAGACCACATCCTGCACCTTATCAAATTTAACTGCCATTTTATACAACTCCTTAAAATAAAGATTATGCTGCTTGTTGCCGCATTATCCGGAGCGTACCAGAGAGAGGTCTTCAAAGAAACTTAAAGTTTCTCCGTGCCGTCATAAAGAAAAAGCCCCGGATAAATATAAATAAATATCCGGGGCGATAAAATATGAACACAATATCTGTGCTTCTTCTCTCATCCAGACTTTACTGTCGGTCATGGAGTTTCACCATATCGATCCGCAGCAGAGACGCTGCCGCAGACTCGCGGACTTTTACCGCCGGTAAGGAATTTCACCTTGCCCCGAAGAATGACTTGTAAATAAAAAACTTTGCCAATCAACACTGTTTGCGTTAAATATAACGCAAACGCCGTCCAATGCAAGCGCTTTTTGTAAAAATTCAAATCAGAAAATTATATTATTGTTTGCATACTGGTTCATGCGGGCTATAAGTATAAAAGAAAGTGCCTTAATTCGGGATTGAATATCATGATGGACACCTTGTTTAAGCAGCAATTGAACGCCTTGCTGGAATTAAAAAAAGCCAAACCGCTCAGTGGTACCATCTATGTATTTATTGGTGCCGGAGACGCAAACTTATTGAAAAGCATAAGAACTTCAATTCCGGCATCAAGTCCCCTTTTGTACGTCTATACCAATCCAGGCAGCAATGCTGCGGATTTCATCCGGACGGCGGAAAACTCACCCGTCACCATTGCGATAGCATACGGTGGCAAGACGATGGAACAATGCGTCCTGGCGGTGAATTGCCTGAAGGCTTCGGATCTGAAAATATCATGTACTCAGGGGTTGGAACTGAATGAACCGGATTTTCCGGCGCAACTCCATGAGTTGTTAGAGAATACCGTAATCGGACTTAATCACGAGAAGATCAGCCGTCTTGCCAATTTGCGCTGTGCCATCAGGAATCTGCCTGCCATTAGCCGCAATCACGGGGCTGAGTTCAAGGTGCAGAGCGGCACGGCGGTTATTTGCGGCTCTGGACCGTCGTTGAAAAATCAGCTTGAATATATCAAAAATATACGCAAAAATATATATCTTATCGCCATAGGTATGACCGCTGAAAGATTATTCCGAGAGGGTATATATGCCGACGCCATGGTATTTGTTGATAACGACGGACACGGCTTGTCCTGGCGCCGGGTGTTCTCCACGGCAAATCCTCTGCTTATAAGCTTTCCCACCGCCGCGCCGGAAGTCGCGGCTTGCGCTGAAAATATAATTTTCGGTCGCGGCCCTTCTCCGTTTTTTTATCAGGCGGCGCGTGAATGGAAACTGGAACTTCCCACCTTGAACTTTGCCGGAACCGGAACGGTAACCGCTCTTGATTTCGCGAAAAGAGCCGGATTTGAGCATATCTGCCTGATCGGTAATGACCTGTGCCTGGGACCGGATGGCGAGGCGCATATTTCCGCTTATGACCGTGAGGAAAAATTCATTCACAATAAACTTACCGTTACAGGCAGTAACGGCGGCCAAGTCATCACCAGTACTGAATTCAACAACCTGCGGCTACATATAGAAAACTGCATAAACACACTCAATACCACTATTTACAACTGTACTCCCGGCGGCGCCGCAATCAAGGGGTGTACTTATATGGATTTCGATACGTTTATCAATAAATTCGCTACGATGGAACCGCAAACCCGGTTCATTCCAGGAAAAATTCCGGTTCCATATCATTGGAGCAACCATTTTGAACGTTGCGCGCGGGATCATGCCGAGCATCTTTTTGAGGACGTACCGATTGAAGGAGTTGGCGAATATGCCGGATTCCGCAGACAATGGATTGAAAACATGTCGGAATCATTCATCGCAGACCTGAAAGAAGACTTTTATCACCCATCCGCTTCCGGCAGCTTGAAGTATGACTCCTTCAGAAAATTCGCCATTGATTTCACAGCCCAGAGCAACCCCGAATTCGCCGCTTTTCTGCAAGACGCGCACCCGACGCATGATAACGAATTTTATATTTGCTGCAACCTCACGCAATACGCCTATATCGCATTGGAAAGTGCGGAATTGATGATTCCGTTTACTCCCGGTTATCTGAATATGCCGGACGTCTGCCGCGAGGAACTGGAGGCGTTTTTGAAAGCGCATGATTTTTCGCCTTCAAAACACACCCTGATATTCATCGAACCCGCCTCATGGATGCATGTGGTGGCATTGGGACAGCTTTATCCACAAGCTCAAACCATGTGCCTGGTTTTGTGGCCGGAACTGTTTTCCGAGCTGATTAGTCGCTGTATGTTCCTGCATCGCGTACCGCCATCAACCGTGATAGCGGGGGTGTCCGACGCCCTGCCGCAATGGCGTAAAATCTACCATAAAACGGTTCGGGACTGGAGACGCGCGGGGCTCACCCCCTTGTTTTTCGAAAACCCCTATGCCGCAAACCTGCCCGAACTCAAGGCAGTCCATGATAAACTGCCATGAGCAATATTTATTTCGCGCCGCGCTTGAAATGCAGGATTCTAGCATCGTAATCGCCGAGCAGTTCCACGCGAACGCCGAGCTCCATTAATCCACGTCCGGACATCGGCTGGTATTCGTTGATGCTGGCGGTATAGCCGCCCTGCGGATTATTGCCGTGGCACTCGATTGTATAGACTGCGTCTGGGTCAAGCCCGCGCATTCTCAACGCCGGAACCTTGTCGGCAAACTGAATCGAATGCCCCAGCACAAACAACAACGCTTCCTGTTTATCTGCACTTACAAACTCAAAGGCGGCGTAAGGATGGTCGTAATGAGAGGCGACACGGTACATCTCGCCAAACTGCGGAATATGACGTAGTTTTTTGTAAAGCTCGGCATACGAACGGATTTCCTCTAACTCTTCCGCTGTACATGACGGCAGATTTTTACCGATGGCTAATGACCCCATCATGCCGGTATATGCCTGGAACTTCATGGGAATTTTACGCAAATTGATATGGTAGACGGCGTCGCTTATATGACAGGCGCCTCCCGCCATGCGCGACAAATGCAGCCAGGTGTAGCCTTCGTGCATCCGCAGAATATCCAGTGTATCCTGATTGTCACTGCGGTTCATGCGTCCGAAACAACGGCTCATGGCAAGATCGGAACGTCCCGCCCCGGCGGCGCAGTTTTCCAGTAGTACATCGGGAAATTCCCGGTTGAGTCGATCAAAAATCGAATACAGGTTCTGAACATACCTGACCCAGATAGTCTGTCGTTCTTCCGGTGGCGCGGCATCCCATCCGGGATTGGTGAAATAGCAATTCATATCAAGCTTCAGGTATTTTATGCCGGTGTTGACGATCAACTCGCGCATGGATGTATATAGATATTCTCTCACATCTTCGCGCGCCAGATTCAACATCATTGAAGTCCTGTTTACGTCGTCGCGGACATTGCGGTAAATGTCGCGTCCGGGGAATGACATGCCCCAGTCCGGATGCTCGCGGTAAAGCTGACTATTAATCTCAAAAGATTCTATTTCCACCCAGAGACCGAAATCCATTCCGAGCGCCTTGACCTGCTCAATGACCGGTTTCAGGCCGCAGGGAAATTTCGCGGTATCCGGCCACCAATCGCCGAGCGCCGCCTGCCAGCCATCATCGATGACAAACATTTCCGCACCGACTTTCGCCGCCTTTTTAGCCACGTCCAGTATCTTTGCTTCGTTGACCTTGATCCCCATACTTGACCAGGAATTGAATATCAGTGGCATCGGTTTTTTGATGATTTCCGGCGGTAGAATATGCTTGCGCTGGTAAGTGTGAAGCATCCGGCTCGCGCCGCCAAAACCTTCTGAGCTTATTCCGGCACAGAACACCGGCGTGGTGAACGTTTCCTGAGGATTGAGCGGCCAGGAAAAATCAAAATCGTTAATGCCACCACAGACGCTGACCCGGTCATAGCCATCGCGTTCCACCGCCATTTTCCAGTTGCCGCTCCAATGCAACGCACCGAACCAGACGCGCCCGGAATGTTCCGTGGCGAATCCTTCATCCAACGCGAAAAACGGTGCGGCGAACGGCCCAGACAATCCGGTGCGGCTCTCCAGTATGATCTTGCTTTGATTCACTGATTGGCGTTCGATGGTGTGCTCCTTGCCCCAACGTCCGGCAAGATGCGACAACCTGTAATCATGATCGACAAGCGGCAGATTAAAGCACGCCGACATGGCGCTGTTCAGCTTTATCGCGTCGGTACCGTGATTAATGATTTCAGCCCAGCGTTCGATGATCTCAGTATCGGCATACACCCGGTAGTGCAGATGTACTTCCAACGGATAGCCACCGTCTTCAAGAACTACCACCAGTTCCTCCACCTCCTCCTTGATCTCCATAAAATGCTTTTTGTATTTCAGCAATGAACACCGTACGCCACCGGGAAAATCGGCTTTCAGCGCGGGTTCGCCATAGAACTCTCCGCCCCAGCCAGGATACTCCTGGCACGCAACTTCGCCGCGGCGCGGGGAATAGTGACGATGACACATAATTTCCCGTGTATTCGGCAAATCCTCCATACGGTCGATGCGTCCACCCCAATGTAAATGCGTCAGAAATCCAGCGTTATTCACCTGAAAGGCATAAGAACTGCCAGTGGTGTTTATCAGGAAGCGGAGATTGGTATTATCAATGATTATCTGTTCCATGGTCATATTCCTTTTATGCAACCGTCGATGATCGCGTCAAGATCGCCTTCCGCCAGGCACACGCAGGTATCGGCGCCGCCGTAATAGACGCGTAACCGCCGTGTTTTTAGATCGGCGATTGCGCCGGTAGCAAAGACCACGTCAGGAATAACGCCGTGATGTTCGTATTCGGTTTCCGGGGTCAGGATGTAGCTTTGCATAGCGCCGATAATCTTTTCCGGATTTTCCAGATCGAGCAGAATCGCGCCCAGGCTATAGCGCCAGGAGACGAAACATTCTTGTACACCGTGAACTATTTCAAGCCAGCCTTTTTCGGTCTTGATGGGAGGGGTGGGTCCGACTTTCAGTCCTGACCAGGGAAATGCATCACGCTTTAACAGCGGACGATGCTGTCCCCAATGGATAAGATCCGGCGAGCGCGACACCCAGATATTTGCATAGGATTTTTCATAAGGAGCTCCGACGCTGTAGGGGCGGTCGAGCCGGACGTATTCGCCGTTAATTTTTTCCGGGAACAGACATGGTACGCGGTTATGCGGCAGCGCGATGATCTCGACCGGTTCGACAGTTTTGAAATCCTTAGTTTTATATAGGAACGCGACGCAACCCCATTCGGAGTTACCCGGACGCATGATATAATACGTATCGCCCATCTGGGTGATACGGAAGTCGATAGGATGCGTATCCAGATTGCCGAATTGCTTATCTTTATCCACTTTAAAAAGCGGTTCTTCCCAGATGTCGAAATCCACACCGTTATCGCTGGTCGCCACATGAGCGCGGGCATAGCGTTCATTGCGGAGTTTGACGGACAGAATCAGCAGAGTCTTTCCCTGAAACATACATTGTCCGGGATTGAACACCTGATCGGCCGCGCCGTAAGGAAAATCCATCGGACTGATTATCGGGTTTGCTGGATTGCGCTTAAGAAGCGTGTCATAGCGTAACATGATTATTTCCTTTGTTTTTTATTTAATTGAGCTATTGCTCTTTAAGGTATACAGCGTGGATATGCTAAGATAATTGTGTTTGCCGTAAAGCAAGGAGTCGAAAAAGCTCCTGCCAGTTCTGTAATGCGCCATATGTTTCATTTTACTTCATCCGGCAAAACAGCTTTAGCTGTGATTGTAACTGGAATGCCCTCTTGAACTTTAATTTTTTGATTGATATTCTGTCCGTATGGAATATCCATATTGCCTTTATATGTGTCGAATACTGTCCAGTTTTCCGGTTTTCCATCTGTATTTTTTGAGAATTCACTGTTGTTTAAATCTGCGCCTTGGGCTGAAACGGAAATATATTTAACACGACTCATCCATGCTGAGGTTAGTTTGAGAATTATGATTCCTGTTTTTTCCGGGACAAATGAGACGGAAAAAGTCTGAGGGGTATCGTTGAGCTCCATGGATGTAACTTTTAGTGCGTTTGGGGTTTTATCTGCTATCAATTCACAATTTTCCGTTTTGACATTAGTCAGGTTTCCAGCGTAAGAATGCAGGTTGATTGCTGCTTTTGCATTAGGACGCTTGGCTGATAGATAGAAGCTCTGCCATTTGCCCGGATGAAGATATGGACTTTCGCCCAGAGGTGCAAGTGCCGCGCTGAATTCACCATTTTGATTTTTTAGCCGCATATTGAAAAGAATGCTGAATCCAATAGTATTACCCGGAGTCAACTCAGCTTGAGGAAGGAGACATTTGGGAATGAACAGATCATAATATGTTTTTCCTTTTTTATGAACGATTTTAACGGGGACGTCAACTGTACCTTTAGGTTCAGTCTCGCGCCAGACCTCGGGTTTTCCGTCAAGCATTCCAACTTGAAATACTACGTCATCATAATCGTAACCAATAGTATTTCTCTGAGCATTGTTCTTTTGGTCAAAATATATTTGTATTGAATCCGCAGCGTACATCTGTCCTCGTGTGGTGGGAGGAATAAAATCATCATCGTCAATTTCGGCAATAACACGTAACCCGCTACCTTGACGATCCCATTGCAACATATATCTGGCAATAATCTTTTTCCCGATGCGTTGTCTTAATGTGTTTGTGTCTCTACCAGTGAGGTGCCATTGGGAAGTCAGCCATGCGGCAGACATGTTGGGGCGTTCAAAATCACGTTCACTTGCAAAACGGCAGGCAAAATTATATTGATACTCTTTGCTTATTTTATTCCCATTAACGGAAATTAAAAAAGAATCCCTGTCTGCGAGTTTTCTTTCACCCTGGAAATTAAATTTCAGAGTTTTTGACTCTCCACTTTCAACATTTCCGGTTTTGAGCGTTTGCTGTTTTACTGTCCAAGTTTCAGGAAATGATTTTATGGTTAGTGTACCGGAGAAAGGTTTCGGGTCAATGTTCATTAGTGTTACGCTTAATGTTTGATCATGCCAGTTATATTCTGGATGAATACTGATGGACATTTCATTTAAGGCTGCTCTGGCTGTCTGAGTATACATCAGATGTCTTACGGTTGTGTATTTTTTCCTCATCATCGCTTCATCTATGGACTTTATGATATGGTCTATATCCGTGGTGGAGCGACCGGATTTTTTATATATATTTCTGACGATCTTTGTTTTCTGTATTTGCGCTTTAAGATAATTTATTTCTTTATCTGGAGCGATAATTTTCACATCACGTATTTGGGGACGATGTCCAACGGTCTCGCTAAATACTTCATTGCCATAAAGATTTTTTATAAAATCCTTTCCGTCAAGTTTGAATTGTACTGTAATTGGATATCCCTCGCGATTAACAATGTAGTAGCCAGAGGTTCCAATTCTTACGGTCACCGGATCATTGGTTCCTGGAGCCAGGTCATATTTTCCGCGCGGAATATTCCGAAAGGATTCATAGAATTTCCGGAATGCCTCGTGTTCGCCGTTTTCCATATTGCCCCAGAAACCATGCAATAAATCCTGAACGTCATAGTTTGCCAGGCCGCTTGTCATTAGGTCAAGGGCAAATTCAGTATTTGGCAATGGAGTAGCATAACCTTTGCAGATATTGTCGGTGAGGTTGCCTCCTGCCGGTCTCCAGAACTTTCTAAATTTATGTTTGTTTTTCCGCTCCATGCCCGGCCATAGCTCAAAATTGTCCCTGATTATATTTATTGCCGTAATCCCCGCATGGTTTATTTCTTTGGAAGCGATGCCGGAAAGGCTGAAATAGCTGCAATCTTTATCATTGCGGGCTGTCCTGGATTCCACCACCCTGAACATGGGGACCACTTCAATACCAGGAAGTTTATTGAGTTCTACTATATCAATCCCGGCTTCTTTCAATGTCTCTTCATAATTAAAATCCTGTAGTCTGTTACTGAATAGGAATCTCGAAGATAACCACAGTTGAAGATTTAAATGATTGTTTCCATTTTCCTGAATTGTCCTTCCTAAGGTGGCGGCAAATTCCAATACCTTTTTACAACGCCACTCAATCCATTCTTTTTTCGCGTTTTTCATCAACCAGTCATAACGTTCAGTTGATGTTTTTCCTGATACTTTTATTTCTGTTTCTTTTTCAAACATGCTGCATGTAAAATTGTCATAACCATTCCGGAGGCTATGAAAGGAAAAATCTTGAGCTTCGTTGAAGCAAATACCCTTGAAATTTTCATATTTGCTGAATTTATCACGATATGCCTTTATTAGTTTGATGAAGAAATCCTGTGTCGCAGGGTGAAGTATATTTGCCGGATCGTTATTGCCATTAAGAGAGTGTCCGTCATCCCGAACAAATTTCATGTTTTCGGAATTGTTATGTTTTAAAGATGTAAGAAAAGTATTATTGCGGAAAACCCTCTGATTCAAACGGACGTAGAAAGACAAGTTTTCCATTTTCAGCATTGCCGCCCCAAGGTCAGCCCATCCAGGAACATATCCGCAGTCTGATATATGTGGAGACGGGCAGGACAATGTAGCATTCATGGCTGTCATATCCCCAAAGTAGTCCATTACTTGCATTACCCATTGATTGTATCCCATGTATTTCATATATTCAATCGCACGAGTCCATTTGATATACCAGTATTGCAGGTCGGCTTCTTTGAAATTATTTTTATTATTGAATAGCAGTCCGGCAGGCATAGTGGGATCTTCATTCCAGCGTGCCAGACCTCGTCCGGTGTCTGGGACGTCAGATACCGGTAGCGCGCCATCGTTTTCGTAAAGGCGAATTTTAGCGATCGCCGGTCCTGAATGATTTGCCAGTGGCTTATATGCAACTGCCGCCACTGCTATTTCGTTACTGTCCGGCCAGAACAATAATCGCTTAACACGATTTTTATCACTTAGCTTATAGTCTCCTCCTGTAATAATTCCGATACTATCCAATGATGCCCCCGTATTAATACGCTTGTAGTTATCCGGATAAACAAAAACCATAAAACGGCGGGTCGCATTGTCGGGATATTCCACCTCAAGCCAATGGGGCTGGCCTGGATTGGAGATTTTCATACGATAGGCAAATCCAATTCCCGGCTCCAGTGCTGTACTTTCACGATAATCGTGGACCACACGAGTGGTTCCTGCATCGGTGTATTCATCTTTATTTGGCTGCTCTGTACAATTTATTTCCTGAATAAGTTTTAACTTTGCAGCAGCGTGTTTTTCTTTTTTCAATTGATCTAATGCATATGTTTCGAATGTTATAGTTTGATTTATTCCGGCATTACAGACAATTTTAAATAATCCGGCAATTTCAGGTGTGATAGTAATGGAAAATTCTTTTCGTTCTTCTGGTTTCAGAGACAGTTCCAGGTTTTGTCCGTTTATGTTGATTGTTTTTTTAATGGCATTCTCTGATATATTTTTAATACGAATGCGCACATTGTTTGCTTGTCCTGAGTGAAGAACATAGTCCAGAAGTTCAATTCTCAGATTGTGATATTTGGCATATTCATGCCTGATTTCATTATCAGACAGAACTTTTGAGTATATCTTGAATTCATCAATGACGCCATCTATACCTTGATATTTGCCCCCGGAGCCTATGCACAATGTTTTCCCGAGTATAAAATTTCCTTTTTTAGGTTTGACATAATTCTTTTGGCTGCTCTGCAGGAGAATACCGTTGAGATAAATTGCTATGCCATCGTTTTTCTTCCATGTATAAACAAGATTATTCCATTCATTTGCAAATATTTGTTTGACAATCATATTCCATAAAAAGTCACCTATGGCGAGAAAATCAATATAGCTGTTAAGCCGGGATTTAAACTTATTTCCAGCGTAAAATATATGACGGTTGAAAGGGGAATTGCTTAGTGTTCCCCAGTCGCCGTTGAGCAATCTATCGCGATCACGAAAAGCAAATATTCCACATGGAGTATTATTGAGTTTAATCCATAGAGAAATTGACCCCTCTTCTGGATTTATAAGTCCTTCGGATGAATATTCCAGATACCCATCTTGAGGTATGTACACTGCTTTGCCGTTTATACCTGAAACCAGTTTGATGTTTTTCTCCTTAATCGGCTTCCTTATCTCTTCGCCTTTTGTGAATGCCAAGCCATTGTCAAATGAAAGTGTGATATTACTTTCAGCAGTCAGTGAAAATGGCAACGCTGAAAGTGTTGCCGTTATAAATATTTGTATGAGTGTTTTTATGGACGTGAAAAAATATTTTTTCATGTGTATGGGTTCCTGGTTGTTTAATTTTGACACTTTTATTTCTCTATATAGTAATAATTATTGGTTCCATTTATTCCATTGAGCAGTTCAATCTGAGACATCCATGACGCATGCATATCTGCCCATAAAAGATTGACTCCTTTATGGTGTCGATTCCCAACTGGTGGAGATGGCGCACCCCCCCATCCAGGGCAAAACATTTTTGCATATTGGGAATAAGACGCATTCATCCAGTCTGTCGTATCTCCTGATAAAATTGTGTGTGTGGCCTTTGCTATGCGGGTTAGTCTTTTACGTGAATCTTCGTTAATTCCCATTTTCAGATTCCAGCCGTAGCCGCCTTCGTAATATTCTAATGACATTGGTTTCAGGTTGATATTCCAAAGCGGGCATGCAAATACACCATTTTTAAAATCACTTTGCCAAATATGGGAATTGGATGATTCTTGGGTTATCCCCACATATGGCGCAATTGAATGTTTCCATCCGAAAGGCAATCCGCCGGGACTGTTGGAAATCGGCAGATAGTCGTTATAATCTCCGGCGTATCCGATTATCCCAATTCCGTGTTGTCTGATATTGGACAGACAACTGATGCTTTTTGCTTTATCTCTGGCGTTGTTAATCGTCGGCAGGAGCATACTGGCAAGAATGGCGATGATGGCTATAGTTATGAGGAGTTCCACGAGTGTGAAATCTGTTGTTTTTTGTGTATTCATTTATGCACCTTCCGTGTGTTGTTTACTGATGTTTTTTTTGAATCATTTCCGCTCTTCTGTATTAATGCCTGCCGCGTGCATGGTAAAGTCTTTTATCTCGAACCAGCCGTTCTGTTTCCAGCACAGCAAAGCGAGAGTGATTTTAGATATGTCATTGGGGATTACAACGGCAGCGCTGAATTCCCGCCATGAATCGGTAAGTATGCTGCGCTTAAGGAAATCCTGTCGCCGTCCGGCTCCGCCGGCGGCATGGCAGAGAGTAAGCATACCGATAAGGCCAATGTTTCCGCGTGCGGAAAAGCTTACAGTATAAGCGGCTCCGGGAGTAACCGACGTCTGACGGGTAGATATGGCGGCGGCATTACTATTTTTTTCTGCCTCGCTGTCTATTCTGACGCTATCCGGAGAACGCCGAAACTTCGCAGCTCCCCAGGGTACCACCAGTGAGGACATGGAAAGTACATCGTGTCTTTCTGCGGCGACCGAGAGATTGCCGTATAAAGCCGGAGCTTTGAATTTACCGATGCCCGACGCCCATTCCAGATAACCGGCACGTTGTACGCCGTCATGGTTGTTGACCAGCATAGCAAAGCGCAACGCCGCACTCGGCTGGTGGCGTAATGGATAAAGTTCATCCTGTTCGATATGAATTTTATAGAGCAATCCGCCGGGAATCGGGGTAATCTCAAGCTTTCCGTATTTGACTGGATTCATCTGTTCGGTATAGCGTTGGAGGAGATAACCATCGAATTCCGGCGATTTCTGTTTCCAGAGCAAAGTACTCCCGTCCTGCAGTAACGCGGCACTGAATTCAACTCTGTTGTTTTGAAGTCCTTCACCGGTAGTGTCGAGTGCAAACTGAACGCTGTCGCCGCTCCATATCCTACTGTCGCTGAAAGCCTGAAAGTGTCCGGGGTCTTTGACTTCCACAGCCAAATCCAGCCCGGCGGCGGAATACGCGGCGGCAAAGCGTGCTGAAAAACCAGCTTGTTCTCTTCCGGGGATGATTTCCTCGTAGTGCTTCAACGGCGTCCATTCGGGGGGGGCGATTAATTCCATCTGTTTATTGAACAGCCGTCCGGGTGTATAAGGAGCGTTGAAACTCATGTCCAGCTCAGGCTTCTGGCGATGCCGCCTTAAAACCTGAAACTTGTTAGTCCATCGGCTCACAACATTCATATCGGGGTTTTTCAGGAAGTACACATGGTCCGGCAACAGGATGAAATCAGCCGGAGCGGAAACAGGTCTGTCTTCCCAGTCGGTAAGTTCAGATTCCTTGCCGATGGCGGCGAGCAGTTGCGAATCAAGCCGGGCTTTATCGCCGGAATCCTGCCAGATAAACATAGTTCTGCCGGCGTCACTGTTGATGATGGCGGCACACTGCGCTCCGGGAAAAATATACCCATTTTCGTAGTGGAGATTATTGCCCAGCCGGGCGATGAAATTATGAAGCACAAGCGCAGGCAGACGAGGCTCAATACGCGGTTGACGGCGGAACAATCCGGTGGCATGTGTCCAGTTATTGCCATTCTTTCGGGCAAATTCGAGTGTCTCCATTTCTCTGTTATTAAACAGAGCATGGACGGCAAAATAATCGCTTCCCTGACGCATCTGGTTCATCATGTCGCGCAGCATATTCGAAGAGAGATTTTCTTCGGACGGGTACGGATGATCTCCAGCGCTGACCAAGATAGCATGCCATTCTACGTTTGCCCAGGGTTTGCTCACGTTGTATTTGTGCTCAATCGCGTTGAAACTTTCCGCGTCGGTCCACTTGCCATGCCGTGCAAGCTTGTCAAAATACGTGGTGATCCCCTTCTTGAGCATTACGTCGTAGAGTTCCAGATATGGCTGAGAGAGCCATATGGAAGAATCCGGTTGTATTTTTTTTATGGTCTCATATCCGGCACGCAGCAATGCACAAATTTCATCGGGAGTACCGTTCCAGAAACAGGACTGTCCAGGCATACCCGGCTCGTTCCACAGCTCCCATTCCCTGACGAAAGGATAACGGAGAACCATTGTGCGGAGAAAATCAGTCCAGTCGGATATATTATCCGGCATTTGGGCATTGTACCTCATGACTATATTTCGCCCTTTCTGCGGCTTAGACAAAGCCCAGCGCGGAGTGCCCCAGGGACATGCGATAAGATGAAATCCCTGCTTGTGTGCCGAATTCAACAAATAATCAGTCAATGTCCAGTCAAACTTGCCTTTGGCAGTCTCGATCTTATCCCATAAAACCGGGTGAGCCCGCAATGAACCGGCGCCCACCAGACCTGCGCATTCGATATGTTCATCAATAACAGATGTGCTGTGTAATCCCCAGCCGAGACTGATGCCTAAATGCGCCGATGGCGTAACACGATTTGCCGTAACCACAAAATTGTGTATTGAGCGGCTGAAATCCGCCTCCACCGCTTTCCCTCCCTGAGTTGAAGTTACCCCGGTACGATATTTTTCTTTGATATCTTTGCCGTCAATGCTGAAACTGACGGTATAGAATCCCGGCTTGGGGGGCTGCCATGTCCAGCCCGATTCCTTTGCCCCGGCAAGTCCGGTCTTTACCGTGGCGACTTCAACGCCGGACGAATCACGCACTACGCCAATGAGTTCCGTGCCGCTGGGCAGCTCGCCCGACAGCCGGAATTTGACCTCCTCGCCCAAGGTCCACCAGTTTCCCGTCTTCTCTCCCCGAATCCCCGCGCACAACACCAGAGGAAGAACGCATAGCAACATCACTATTTTTACTTTTGACATACACCTTTATTCCTTTGCTGACATTATTACGCAATTAATAGGGTATATAAGCCCCTTGATTACTCCACCAATTAAGATCCAGCTCGCGGGTATCAAACGGTCTCATCGGCTCTTTAACGCGAATAGCGCTGACATGCCCGTCCAGCCAAAGCATATTCACTTGCTTGTTGTGCCTTGCCGCCGGACTGCCGTGCGCGTTATTGGGCGAGTTGATGAGAAAATAGCGTGTGGTAAAACGCCACCAGCCTGAATTGACGTTTGGAATGGCGGAGGTGGAGTTGCGCCAGGAGTCACAAACAAAAAACTTTTCCGAGGGTTTTCTCACTGAAGATAGTTTTATGGTGGTATAATCGCTGGGATAGATGCCGCGGTTTATGCCGTAATGTATATCTGTCGGCCCGGTAATGGCACTTCTCTGAGATAAGCAGACAAAGAAATTAAAGTCGCGGATATAACCATTTTCCACCATGGTCTCATTCCAATACTTACTATACCCCGGCAAGCCGAACTGCACCGGGGGACGAAAGTCGAAGTCATTGGCATACATCAGCAAAGACAGACCCAGTTGTTTGAGGTTATTTGTGCAGTTAATAGCTCTGCCTTTTTCTCTTGCGCTGTTCAGCGCGGGCAGCAACATACTGGCAAGGATGGCGATAATGGCGATCACTACGAGAAGTTCGATGAGTGTGAAATTTGTGATTCGTGTGTTTTTCATGGTCTCAGCTTCCTTGAGTTAAGCTTATATTACGTTTACGCGGCGGGGCTATGGATTCTCTCAGAATCAATTTGGTTGGCAGAGTAACTCGTGTTATGGTAGTGCCGGACGGGTTCCGCATCCGTTCGGCAATGTTTTGGGCAGCCATAAAACCTGCCTCTTCTATGGGGTGTTCGACCGTGGTCAGAGCCGGATACCAATTTTCAGTACCGGACATATTATCAAACCCGACAACGGAAATGTCGCCGGGAATGCTCAATCCTGCGTGGTGCACGGCGGTCATTGCGCCAATTGCCACTTTATCATCAACTGCCATTACCGCAGTAATCTCCGGCGCCTGATGCAGCAATTGCTCCATCAGTCTACGCTCTTCATTTGTGGCTCCAGTATAAGTAATGGTCTGTATCCACTCCGGTTTAGGTTCGATGCCGGTCTCACGCATGGTATCAAGATAACCGTAAAAACGTTGATCGTGGTTGTAGTTGCCATCTTCATTATAACGCAGATAGGCTATATTGCGATGTCCAAGCCGCAACAGCTCTCTGACCGCCATGGCGGATCCCGTATAAGAATCGTTATCGATGTAACCCAGCCGGGGATCGTCAATCACAGTATCCAGAAACACGCATGGCAATTCAGTGGCGGCAAGCTCCTGCCGTGCCGTTTTGAACTCCTCTCCCAGTGCCACTATGACCCCGGAACATTGCTGATCACGGACGCGCTCCAGCATGGAACCTTCAGAACGTCCGCTCTTGATGATGATATTTATCTCCAGATTGTTGGCGTGAGCGTAACGACAGGCACCTTTAATCGCGCGGCGGAAATAATCGCTGATATCGTCCCAGGGGACGATCAGCGCTATCCGAGCAATACGCACATCAGGATAGTCAGGACTGAAGTCATAGCGTTGCAGCAATGCGTTTATACGGCTGCGGGTGCTCTCACTCACTCCGGCGCGACGGTTTATCACCCGCGAGACCGTGGCGATGGAAACCCCTGCCTCATCAGCTATGCTGTAGATGTTTATCTCTTGCTTGCGCCTGCTCATATATGCCTCGTTTTATTCTTACGTAAGAATAATTATACACCAAGACAAATCCCTTGTCAATACCTTGAAGCTATGAATACGATAAAAATTCCCAAATGATAAAAGACCGCTTCCGACGAGGGCGCTTTGATATTTTGTTTAATCAGTGTATATTTTATGATTCGACGGTTTTATAAATAAACTTAACAACAAAGGATGTACAAAGTATAAATGAGTATTTTTGAAATCATCATGCTGATATGTTTCGGCGCAAGCTGGCCTTTTGCCATCGCCAAAACTATTAAGGCAAAAGACCCGAGGGGGAAAAGTTTTCTATTTTTGACCCTGCTGCTGATCGGTTACATATCCGGCTGTATTCATAAGATAGTATACACACCACAGGATAAGGTACTGTATTTGTATGTTATGAATGGATTATTGGTATTCTGTGATTTGTCTTTATCATTATATTACGGCAGCAAATTGAAAAAGAATTTATAAATGAATGCGCATGAACAGAGAATCCTTCAACGGGCACGAACCTTGCATCTCAAGGGCGACAACCTCGCGGCGTTGAACCTGTTGATGGCTCTGGACGAATCCTCCATGAGTTGTGATTCTCTGATTCTACTTGGTCTCTGCCATTCTGAACTTGGTCAGCACTGTAACGCCATCGCCAGTTTGGAGCGTGCAACAACGCTGGCACCCGATAATTCCAGATGCTTTTACAACTTGGGCTTTGTCGCCATGAGTGCCAATGAGCTGGAGGTCGCTGAGGAAAATTACCTCAAAACCATAAGGCTTGATCATGATAACGCTGGAGCTTACAATAATCTGGCTCTGGTTTATGAAAAACAAAAAAAACTCAGCGAGGCAGAGCGTGTATGCCGCGAAGGCATTGCCGCCGTTCCCGATTCTTTTGAACTCCACAACACCTTAGGCGGATTACTGACTATTTCCAGCCGTGCGGCTCTGGCTCTGGAGCAATACCGCAAGGCTTGCACCATTAATCCAGGAAACCTGCTGGCGCGTTCAAATATCCTCATGTGCATGAATTATATAAAAACTCCGGTTCAGGATTACCTGCGCGAATGCGTCGCATGGAACGCCGCCTGTAAAGAATACAGTCAGATTCCACCTTTTGACTATGACGCGCGTAAACCTTCCGGCGGAAAGCTCAGGCTGGGGTATTTTTCCGCCGATTTTCGTGTGCATTCCGTGGCTTATTTTATGGAGTCGGTGATTCATTTCCATGACCGGGACAAGTTCGAAGTGCATTTGTTTTCCGACGTGAAGCGCCCTGATGACGTTACCGCGCGCTTCAAAGGCATGGCGGATGAATTTCACGACATCAGCACCTTGGACAATCCCGCCGCCGCCAGCTATATCCGCAGTTGCGGTATGGATGTAATCATTGATCTTGCCGGGCATACCGGTTCCCGGTTGGAGCTCTTCGCCCGGAGAGTCGCGCCTATACAGATGACTTATATGGGGTATCCCGCTTCCTCCGGCGTGGATAATATGGATTATCGTCTGAGTGATGAACTTGCCGATCCTCCGGGATGCGAAGAGTTTTTCACAGAGAAACTCCTGCGTATCCGCGGCGGGATGTGGGCTTTTTCGCCAATGGCGAACGCTCCGGACGTCGCCCCGCCGCCATGCATTCAAAACCATTACTTTACTTTTGGATCTTTCAACGACGTCGCCAAACTTTCTGATGAAGCCGTAAATTGCTGGGCTGCAATTCTTAAAGAAGTACCCTTCAGCAGGTTGTTGCTCAAAAGCAGACATCTGGGTGCGGAACAGCTTCGCGAAACAATATATTGCAGATTCGCCGCCGCGGGTGTCGATGACCGTTCACGGATAATGTTTGCTCCGCATACCGAAAGCGTCGCAGAACATCTGAATATGTACAGCCAGGTGGATCTCGCGCTGGATTCTTTCCCTTACAACGGTACAACTACGACTTTTGAGGCATTGTGGATGGGAGTTCCGGTATTGACGCTTGCGGGAAATAATCACGCCGCCAGAGTTGGACAGGCTATAATATCGCGCCTCGGACTGGGGTCGTTTGTCGCGCACAGCCGCGGACATTTTGTCAAAGCCGCCATGGCATTCGCCGCAAAACCGGAAACAACGGCACAGCTTCGCCCTTTGTTGCGCAATATACTCTGCGGTTCAGGTCAATGCGATGGCGTCAGGGTCGCACGCGAAATAGAAAGACTTGTGCTGTCAACTCAGACGTGTCATTCCGCTGACACGTAAATCATGTGTCCCGTTCCGGCATGCGCAAAGGAATACGGTGTTTTTTCATCCATTTCCACACCAAGGTACGGCTGACGTTGAGTTTGCGGGCAACTTTGGCTTTATTCCATTCAGCGGCTTCCAGACATTCGATCAGCGCCATGCGTTCAGACAATATTTTCCGGCTGGCGGCTTTGTCCACAGGCTGAACAGAAGCTGAATGATGAAAACTTCCGGGGCGCGAATGAACTTCCCCCGGCAAATGTTCAATGCCTATGGATTTCCCGCCGGGACATACTACAAATGCATATTCTATGGCATTTTCCAGTTCACGCACATTGCCCGGCCAGTGATATTCCACGCAACGTGTCATCGCCTGCGGAGACATGGCGCGGATATGCCGTCCCGTTTTTTGAGAATATTTTTTTATAAAATGAGCTATCAATACCGGAATATCTTCGACCCGGTTACGCAAGGGTGGCACTTGCAACGGAAAAACACGCAATCGATAGTACAAGTCTTCACGAAAATTACCTTTTCTAACCTCTTCCGCAAGATCAAGGTTGGTGGCGGCAATGACTCTTACATTCACTCTCCGGGTGGTCGAAGACCCCACCTTTTCAAATTCCCCTTCCTGAAGCACTCGTAGCAATTTCACCTGAACAGCCGGAGACACCTCTCCTATTTCATCCAGAAAAATACTGCCGCCGTCAGCCGCTTCAAAGCGCCCCTGCCGGTCACGTATCGCTCCGGAGAACGCACCTTTGACATGACCGAAAAGCTCACTTTCCAGCAGCGTCTCCGGTAATGCGCCGCAATTTACTTTTATCAACGCTTTATTCTTACGTTTGCTCAATTGGTGGACGGCTCCCGCAGCCAATTCTTTACCGGTGCCACTTTCGCCCAGGATAAGCACACTAGCATCGCTCCCCGCCGCAAGCCGGATCAATCTGGACAGTTCCCGCATGGCTTTGCTGTGTCCCGCCATCCCCGCGATGCTTTCATACGGTTCCACCCGGGTCTGAAGCTCTCTGAGTTCACAACGCAGTTTCTCCACCGGTCTGAAATCAGTGATGGTTTGCAGTATGCCGATGATACGTCCGTCGTTATCACGCAAAGTCCTGGCGTTGACCAGTACGGGGATGCGTTCACCTGATTTTGCCAGCATCCGGCATTCGCAACCGATGATGGAATCAGGATTAACCGGAGAGTCCTCCATGAGTTTGCCGATATTGCTGGAATTGGTACAGCCCGGAGCCCGCAGCTTAAACACCAGTTCGCCCAGCATCTCCGCCTCGCTATAGCCGGTTATCTCGGTCATGGCTTTATTCCATTTGCGGATGATTGCGTTGGCGTCAAGCACCATGACCCCCTCCGCCATAGTATTTATTATAAGCTCGGGCGTAATCAGAGACAGTGCACTTCCGGTGTTCATTTTCAGCTCCATGCGTTACGATAACGTTATATGTCAACATTTGTAACGTTACTTTGTTCTGATTGATTTGTCAACATAAGTATATTGAAAAACAGTTATAATCTTGCAAATCAGTATCTTGCATGTTTTAATCATATTCTGGCACGATTCCGGCAATATTAAACACTCACTTAACTATATTATAAAATAAAAAAAAGAGGTGAGAATTATGAAAGCTATTGAAGTAAACAGTTCAAATTACGACGTCGAAGCAGGAAATGGTGTATGCCTGGTGGATTTCTGGGCACCATGGTGCGGCCCCTGCCGCTCAATGCTGCCGGTGATCGATGAACTCGCAGGAGAACTTGAAGGACAAGTAAAAGTGCTGAAGGTGAATGTTGATGAGAATCAAGGTCTGGCGGCACGTTACGGGGTGATGACTATCCCATCTATCTTTGTAATAAAAGATGGCGAGGTCAAACGCAACTTTATCGGTGTCCAGCGCAAAGACGATATTCTCAAGGCAATCGAAGCTATATAAACATATATATCAGTTTTAAGCTTGATTTTTTTTCATTGAAGACTGATAATATAAGTACACTGTTGTTTACACGCAAACACAAAAAAAGGGGATTACAATGATTAAACTATTATTATTTGGTGGAGTCGGAACCTTGATCGGAGCAGTCATGGGCACTTTGGGAACATGCGAAAGCAGCGGCTGCCCGCTGACTGCAAATCCTTGGCGCGGCAGTCTTTTTGGCGCAGCCATAGGTCTGGCGCTGGGATTTGGCGCGATCGGGGGAAGCGAAGCAACAGCAAAAGAAACTGGAAAAGCGTCCGCCCTCATCAGTATAAGCTCGGAGAAACAATTCAAAAGTGAAGTGTTAAAGTCAGACATTCCGGTGCTGGTTGATTTTTATGCGGACTGGTGCCCGCCCTGCAAGCGCATGCTTCCGGTAATGGAAAAACTCGCGGAAACCTGGAAAGGCAAAGTAAAAATCGTGAAAATAAATGTGGATAATAATCAGCAATTAACTCAGCGGTACAAGATCAGCGGGATTCCGGACGTGCGCTTTTTCAACAAAGGCAAGGAAGTCAATAAATTCACCGGTTTCAGAGATGAAGCCTTTTGGACTGATCAGCTCACCAAGCTGACGGCCGGAAAAAAATAAGTTAATTATTTTAGCATTTAACGCCTGTATGGGAACATAATCTCATACAGGCGTTTTTTTATCTCAGCGCATAAAAAAACAGACAGGATAATCAATACCCTGCCTGCATAACGCTTACGTGGAAAAACTTATTTCTTTGCGGCGTTTTCGTTTTTCTGGAGTACACCAGCTTCGAGCAATTTGTCAATAAGATTCTGCATTGACTGGAACGCGCTCAGAAATCCCTGAGGAGGCATAATGATGCGTTCATTGTACTCGGGAGTGGGTTCGCCGCCATCGGGGTTGGGTTGGAGAGTGACAAAATCAAAGCGAACCATGCCGCCCGCGAAATGAATCTGTCCGATACCGTCTGCGAAAATTTCTTTGTTAGCCATTGTAGCCTCCTGATGTTGTTTTTTCATGAACACGCTTTTCAGCAATTTATTAATATAGCATACCCCTATACAATAAGCAATCTTACACTTAAAACAAACTTTTACTTATAAATGTATTTCCCATCAAGGGGTCAAACCTACACAAATTCACACTTTTTGAACTTCAAGACGTATAATTTTTTATTTGCAGGTTTATAAAACTATGTATCCCTATACTGCAAATCCAGTGGCTCGGAATCCTCGTAAAGAGAGCTTTGAAACGACTTTTTCTATCATTGTCTCAGCTTCCTGAACTGTTCTGCGGATTTTGTTTGCCTTGCTTTCCGACCGGCTCCACGTCCGCCATATCCTTAGGTCGACCTACTGATAATTTATTCTCCACCTGTTCTTCTTTTCCAATGCCGTCTGTTTTGTTTTGGATAAAATGGAACTGATTGCTGGATTTTTACGGCATCGGGTTAAATTTCTTTTTCATGGAATAAGAGCATCATCATCATCATCATCATTGTTGATTGATTTAAATATAAATATTTTACTTGGAGAACAAAGCAGAGTGGATTGAACGTAACAAAAAAAACACCTTGACCTGCCCGGAATCGGGTTTCACCATAAACTTCGCGGGTATGAAGTTTGAAGACTCATGCCTAAACGCGCTCAAACCGCAATTTGACCGTGCCATTCAGGGATTTCCTCCTCCCGTCAAAGGAACCTTGTATTTAAAGTTAATCGAATATGATTTGGTAAATCGCGGCAACACGAATACTCCGACAGAGGCGTAAATATCCGCTCCCGGTGCGGGAAGATTAAATTTAATTTTAGAATCGTCCTGATATAAAAATTGTTCTTGGGGAATTTTATTATTTCCAACATATATCGCTTCAATACCCTTCAAGGGAAAATCGGTTTTATCACTACTTGAAATAGTCGCCGTCTCTCCGGCACGTCCTTCCGTTGGCGTTATAGTCAATGGAGCAGATGGAGTTCTATCTACAGCCAAAGCTTCTTTGTTTATTATGGTCAGATAAAATGTTTCCACACCGGAAAATCCGGGAGTCATAACGACACATTCCACCTCGTACTCTTTGGGAAGTGATTGTAAAACTTTGTTTGCCGGGATTTTTACCTTCAGTATTTTTCTGCCCAGGATTGAGATATTCGCAGAAGCAATTTCTATTCCATGGACACTGACGACGGAGGAAGAATTAACCGGATAATGAGTCTGAATTATTATGGTTGAATCTACCGAAGGATCTATCGAATCCGGGAATAGCGTTGAATCATCATTTTTTTCTACTGAAGTATTTTCCATCAGGGAAATTTTATAATTGCAATGGGAGACAGACTCTCCTTTCCAGTCAAAACCACTTTTCATATCACAAAGAGGGAACGTTTTAACAGTGATGTTGAAATCCTTTCCAATCATAGACTTGTCGGCGACGATAAGCGCGTAACAGTCAGCGGTAACTGGCATGTACTCATATTCAACAACATAAGTATCTCCAAACCAACTCATGGGATTATACCATCTGCGTTTAGTGATGTGGCGTTGCGGACCGAAACCGAATGCAAAGCTAGGTCGCGGCGATGATTCGCGCGGTATAGCGAACTGCAACGGACTTTCATTGGTGGAGGTGAAATATTGTTCCAATTGTTTTTCAAGATTTCTTTCAACAGAGACATCCAAACCTTCTATATTGCCACTGACCATCCCATTGAGCGTCTTCATTCCCAAGGTTACAAGTGAATCCTCAGAAATGGTGGACGCATAATCGGGCGCGAGAGCGTAAATTCTTATTTTATCATTTATGTCTTCGGTTTCGTCAGCCGAGTTAATACTGAAGTCCAAAACAAGATATTTCCTTATAGCCGATGTATGTGCGTACATCAACGTAATATCCATACGTATCAAATAAATGGATTTGTTTTCATCCAGAAAGCTTTGATCGCCGATATAGAGCATTTCATGCCTGGAAATATCCTGTTGGCGTCTTATTCTTTCGCGCAGTATCTGCGTGAACCCGAGAGAAGTGGCGGCATCTGTCGGAATTGTCATGGGATCATATTTTAATTTGCTTCCGGTACTTTCGGCGGATTCCATTCCACTGGTATTGGCTTTGATTGTCAGCAACCGATTGTACTCCTGTCTGATTCTGGAAATAATTTGCGGAGTCGTATCTGTTATGGAAGGTACATTGCTGCGGGTGTCTTCATAAAGCTTGTCCAGCAGCATGCGGGTTTGCCCATCGTTGTAGACTTTTGGGTTTCCCGTACTGACATGCGGATATGACGCACAAGAACTCAAAAACATAATACATACAATTGAAGCCCCCAGAAACGAACATATTTTCACCGTGTTGTGTGCCTGTTTCATAACTCTTTCCTCCCACGTCTTTTGGGTGTTTCCACCAATTTATTTATTATGGAGCTGATACTTTTACCGGCATGTTCTCCGAGTTTTCTGTAACTTTCCCACTGATTCTCATCAAAAAATTGATCGCTGGTACTCTGATGCGGAAAATCAGGATGTTCCTTATGATAACACTGCAAGTCCAATTCTTCATCGTCGCTGAGAGACGCCTTCAGATAAATGATAAGGGAAGAGCCGGGTTCTTTCGAGCGTGAATTTCTATAATGTACCGTGCCCATTGCCGCGTGCTTTGACCCGGACTTGCCCAATTCCTGCGGGATGCAGAACCTGTCGGACAAAGAGCCAAGTTTTTTAAAGTTTTTCCTGAGTTTGCCCGGCACCTTTGCGGCAATGCTGACCGGATTTGCAAGTTCCTGTTGCGTAAAGAATTCTATCCGGGCTCCGAAATCCATTTCGGCTTTTCTTATCAGGCATGCCAACCCATCAAAATTATATTCTCCGTCCTGTTCTCCGTCAATGAGGACAATCAACGGTAAGCGCCTGCGTATCAATTCATAACCGGCGAGATTCTCAAAATGACCTCCATCGGAAAGATACCAGAAACGATCCGCAGTGCCTTTGAAGTTACAGCAAAATTCCGCCAGAAGTTTTTTCTGAACTCCAAAGAGTTTATGCAATAATCCTTCCTGTTTTCCGTGCATAACTCCGGAATCCCACCAATATCCCAATCTGACATTGGCCAGAGTGAGTAACGCGCTTTTCATGCAATTACCTTGTTTGCCCATTCCCGGCGATGCCGCGGCGCCGGATATCGCCGCCCAGCTGGCAGCGCCAAGCGGTTCCGGATTCCAGTCAGTATGATCAAGCTCTGCGAAAACCTTATATCCAGTCAATGGACTTACTGTCCGAAGGGGACTTGTATTTTTAGGAACAGTCCAGTTTGAAAAACTCAAATGATGTTTCACTCCGAGGCTTATCCCGCAGGGACCAATGGCAAGCGCGATGCCGTTATGATCCCGGTTGGTTACCCCGGTCTTTCCGCTTATAGTTTCATTCAACGTTACGTTGTAAAGATGAATAAATCCGGTTCCTTCGCCGTAAAATTCCTCAAGCTTTGTGTTTGGCATTTCAGACGGGTTAGGAAAGGGCGCGCCCAGATATGCTTCTTCCAATCTGCTTTTGTAGAAGAAGTTAAGCGAACAAAGGTTCACAAATTTATAATCCGATTCTATAATAATGGATATTGCCAGAGTAACAACAAAGCCGATAGCAGCCGCGAGTCCCGACCCGGAAACAATTAATTCTACCGATATTGCCAGAATAAGCATCCATGAAACCGTCAACACCAAACTGATCAGTTCTATTGTTTTTATTTTGCCTTTGAACTTTTTAAGTAAATATCCTGCACTTGAGGATATGAGAATAATAATAGTGATGATGCCGACTATTATCAATCCCGCATATGAAATATTCCGTATAATACATCTGGCTGTACTCAGCAGTATGCCAAGCATTGCCGCCACGATTATAAACTTTAATACCCCTGCCTGAATAGCTTCCAGCTTATCTCTGGTTATGCGCCGGTTTACCGGATTACTGAAATCTTTACTGATATATAAATAAAATCCCAGACATATTCCCAGCCCAGACGCAATATAGACGGAAAACGGAATGAACATAGTGCCGCTTATCATATTCCGCGCCTCCGGCGAATACATGGGCAGTGTCCGGCAGATTATTACAGCCGCGATAAAAACAATAATACAACCCAGTGGACTGAACAGCTCTTTTGCAGGGCGGATAAGCCAGAATACCAGCATCAGGGGAATACTGAATAAACCAAATATTGCGGGGGAAACAAATAACCATAAGCTGATGGAGCATCCTTTATACAGGTTTGATATACATTCGGGGCAGACCGCAATAATCCCGAGTTCAATAAGTTCAGCAAGAAAAAAGATCATCATGCAGAAAACCGCCATAACAAAATTGATGACCAGGATATTACGCAAAAACACCGAGACGATTTTCATATAATCACTCATACCCGACGGCGCGATATAATTGCCCCGATCCCGCAAATGATTAACAGCGTCCCGATGATTGTCCTGCCGCAACATTTTTCCCAGCTCTTTCGTCGTATTCAATCCCTGCTTTCTGAACTTTAACGCCGCCGCGGAAAGAAAACTAGCAAAATATCCGCCTCCCGATACACTGGAAATATATTTTATTCTGCCAAGCAACCCTCTGGCAAAGGCAAAAGATTGAAATACACCCAGACAAAATGTCGCGCTTCTGATTCCACCGCCGGAAAGCCCGACCCCCAGTACAGGCGAATCCTCTTCCAGATAATTGTTTTCATGTTGTTGAAGTTCTTCTGGATAAGCAATACGATAGTTTGAGATGTCTTTTTCTGTTTTCCCCATAACACGGCACTCCCCTGCAATTTCATGCATGATCCCCCGGCCAATACCAAAGCCCGTGCAATATATATTATATACACTGCATACAAAAAAAGCAATCGGTTGTTTTGTCATTATGGTCTTTAATCTACCTTGCGGCATCTTACTTTTGGATAAAATATGGCTGATTGCTGGATTTTTACGGCATCGGGGTTAAATTTCTTTTTTATGGAATAAGAACATCATCATCATTGTTGATTGATTTAAATATAAATATTTTACTTGGAGAAGAAAGCATGAACAAAGCAGAATGGATTGAACGTAACAAAAAATACACCTTGACCTGCCCGGAATCGGGCTTCACCATAAACTTCGCGGGTATGAAGTTTGAAGACGCCGCCCTCGACACGCTCAAACCGCAATTTGACCGTGCCGTCAGAGAAATGAAGAACCTGGAATCCGGTGCAATCAAAAACCCCGATGAAAATCGTCAGGTAACTCATTTCACTGATCGCATAGATTACGCTAAATCCGAACTATTTAAGGAAGTCGAAGCCTTCGCCGCCGCTCTCCGTTCTGGCGCGATCAAAGGCTCAACCGGCAAAAATTTCGAATACGCGATCATAAACGGTATCGGCGGTTCAGCACTGGGACCGCAACTTATGCAGTTCGCCATCAACGGCCCCTACTGGAACGAACTGTCAGAAAGCAAACGCGACAACTGGCTCAAAATATATTTCCTTGACAATACCGACACCGCCGGAGCTAATGACGTTCTCCAGGTGGTTGATCTGGAAAAAACCCTGGTCGCCAGCATCTCCAAATCCGGCGGCACCCAGGAAACAAAAAACAATATGATCGCCATGGAAAGCGCCTATAAAAAAGCCGGTCTGGATTTTGCCCGGCACGCCTGCGCCATCACTATGGCTGACAGTCAGCTTGACAAACTCGCACGCGGCGCCAATTGGCTTAAGGTCATGGAAATGGCTGAATCCATCGGAGGACGCACCAGCGAGACCAGCATTGTCGGACACCTCCCCGCCGCGCTTACCGGGATTGATTTCGCGGCGTTCCTCGCGGGAGCATGCCATATGGATGAATGGACCCGCAACGAAAGCTATTGCTGCAATCCTGCTTATATGCTTGCCGCCATGTGGTATATCGCCGGACAAGGCAAGGGCGATCGCAATATGGTCATTGTACCTTACGCCGACCGTCTGGTACTGCTGTCCCGCTACTTCCAGCAATTGGTCATGGAAAGTCTGGGTAAAGAACTGGATCTCGACGGAAATACGGTTTATCAGGGACTTAACGTATTCGGTAACAAAGGCGGCACTGACGCTCACGCGTTTATTCAGCAGCTCAATGACGGACGCGACGACTTTTTTGTTACTTTCATCGAAGTAATGGAAGACGCCGCCGGTATGCCGATCGAAGGCAGAATCAGCATGGGGGATTTCCTCCACGGTTTCGAAGCCGGGCTGTCCGCCGCGCTGCGCGGCAAGGGACGTCAGGTCATCGAAATGTCAATAAAGAAGGTTGACGAATTCAACCTGGGAATGATTATCGCCCTGTACGAACGTGCAGTCGCGGTCTATGCCGAATTCATCAATGTCAACGCTTTCCATCAACCTGGCGTTCAGGCGTACAAGCTCGCCAGCAAAGATATTATTGATCTGCTCAATAAGATTGAGGCAAAGCTTCCTGAAATGGCTGGTTTTGAAGGCGGAGCCGCTGATTTCTCCACTAAAATAGCTTGTCCTGACGACCAGATAGAAGTTGGTGGTATTCTTGCCAAGCTGGCGGATAATAATGATAAGCGAGAGCTTGGCGTACAGCTTTCCCGTCGCTGGGAAAATGGCAAAGGCTGGATATTCACCGTTAAATAATTATTGCGTTTTACTAAGTGAAGCCTGACGCTTTCCGGCAACAATCCGGAGAGCGTCTGCTTTTTTGTAACAATAAAACCTATATACGATTCACAAAGATGATACAGCGGCATCCAATTAAAAATTTTCATGATCTTGACCATGTGGCGGAATTTCTCAAAATTGATTTTCCCGGAGACATGTATCGGGTTGAACAGGCGTATCCGGTACTGACGAACTCCTACTATCTGTCGCTTATCGACCGGAATGACCCTTTCAATGATCCGCTGTTCAAGCAGTGCCTGCCGCATAGTGACGAGCTGTTGGATTACGACGCCTCTTTTGATCCGCTGGCGGAAGAGCGACAGAGTGTGGTTTCGCGTTTAATTCACCGTTACCATGACCGGGCGGTGATGATCGCCACCAATCGCTGCGCGTCATATTGCCGTTTCTGTTTCCGCAAACGCTTCTGGAAGCGCGGCAATGAGTTTTCTGATATAACTGACACGGAGCTGGAGGATATATGCGCATACTACCGTGCCCACCCTGAACTCAAGGAAATACTTGTTTCCGGCGGTGATCCGCTGATGCTCTCTGAACAGCGACTTAAATATATTCTTGACCGTCTGGCTGAAATCGATTCTCTGGAAGTTATCCGACTGGCGAGCCGGATACCGGTGTTCATGCCTCAAAAAATAAGTGATGAGCTGGTGAATATGCTTTCCGCTTATCCTTGTCTATGGTTCGCCACGCATTTCAATCATCCGCATGAACTCACCGACGACAGTCGGGAGGCATGCCGCAAACTGATCTCCGCGGGGATTCCAATAATAAACCAGACGGTTTTGCTCAAGGGTATTAACGACGCCCCGGAAACACTCGAAGAGCTGTTCAGACAGTTAATAAGAATAAAAGTCAAACCGCATTATCTGTTTCATATCGACCCGGTTACGGGGGTAAGGCACTTCGCCACAGGCATTGAAAAAGGCAAAGAGATATTGCGTTATTGCCGTCCGCGTTTGTCTTCGCTGGCGACTCCGGCGTTTGCCATTGATCTGCCGGAGGGCGGCGGCAAGGTAAGCATTCAGGAGAACTATTACGACGGAGAATGCTACGAAACGATTTTCTCCGGCAAAGTCAAATACCCCGAACAACTGTAAAATTCCCGGTTTTCAGGGGAGCAATATCTAAAAGAAGAATTCTTTAAATCTTTCGTAATGATTACCTTTCCAGAAGTGACAGCAGTTGACATCCGGACCATAAATATTACCATGCTTCATGGCAAACGCCCGGCAACCACCGAGGCAGGT
>JAFGXT010000184.1 GCA_016936495.1 Victivallales bacterium | reverse complement strand
CGCCCGCCGCGCTGCCGCCAATGGCGTCCAAACGGGGCAGTTTTGCCGCCGCGCGCTGAAGAGAATCACGAATACCGTCAAGATGATATTCAGGATTAGTCTCAAAGTACGGGCTCCAGGGTATTTCCTCACTGAAGACCGTTTTACCGTCGATTACCGCCGCGCATTTGCGATCCGAACCGCCAAGATCAAAACCGATACGGCAACCGTTGAAATTGCCGCCCATTTTTATCTGTGTCTCATGCGCTTCCGGGGCGTCCGCGTAGGAGCATGATTTTATAGTGAAAGGCTTTCCGTATATCTTGTCGCCCATTATTTTAAAATCAAAAGCGCGTTTGCCGGTAGCGGAATATTCTGCGGAAATCTCCTGTGCCAGCGTATCGCATCCGGCGATGATAACCTGATGTCCGCCTTTCATCCACAACAAAAATTTTACTAGACGCTCAACATATTTAAAATTCACCGTCGCGTTTTCCGCCGTATGCGGGAGTATCTCTGTGTTATAACGTGACCTGATGCCATCGCCACGCTCCAGAATTATAGCCAATTTCAGGCTGCCAGGAGTGGCGGACACCGCTTCACGATATGCTTTATTCCAAAGTACGGCAGGGATAAACTCCGGATCAAGACCCGGCTTTACTGCTGCATTTACTTTTATTTCTGTTGCTGCTTTCATTACTCTCTCTCTTTCGGTACTTTTTAACACTTATTTTCTTTTTACGTAATTAAGTCTTGATTGTGAATTTACATGATTAAAAAAGAAAATCAACTGGAAGAACAAAAAAAGTTAAAATAAAATTTTATTAAGATTCAGCGAGTCGCCGCGATGAGTTCGGCTTTAAGACGTTCAAAGCCTTCTTCTTCGGAGTATGTACCTGCGGGTTCGCCTTTCTTAAAAAGCATCAATTTACCTTTGCCGCCAGCAACGCCCAGGTCGGCGTCTTTCGCTTCACCGGGACCGTTGACGATGCACCCCATGACCGCGAGCTTTTTCAAGTCAATGATTTTGCCGTCGGCCTTGATGGAGGCGACCAGGTTTTCAACTTTTTCAGTAAGTCCGATCAGATCGATCTGAGTTCTTCCACAGGTCGGACAGGATACTATTTCCGGTTGCGCCTCACGCAGTCCGATGCTTTCCAGCAGAATGATTCCGGCTTTAATCTCCTCCAACGGATCGGCAGTCAGGCTTATCCTGATGGTATCGCCAATGCCAAGCAGTAATAAAGCGCCGATTCCAGCGGCGGATTTTATTATGCCGCGCCTAAGAGTTCCCGCCTCGGTAACCCCCAGATGAAGAGGATAATCGGAGCGTTCTGAAAATATCCGGCAGGCGGCGAAAGTTACCGGTACGCTGGAGGCTTTCAGCGATACTTTGATATTTCTAAAGCCATAACGTTCAAGAATGGCGCATTGCTGAAGCGCGCTTTCGACCAATGATTCAGCCAACGCGTCGTCATGGCTCATACCAGCCGTGATGCGGGTCTGAAGCATCCCCTCTGGCAGGCTGCCGGAATTTGCCCCTACCCGTATCGGAATACCGGCTTGTTCGGCGCGTTCCGCCACGCTGATGACGCGATCTTCAGAACCGATATTGCCGGGGTTTATACGTACGCCATGGATTCCGGCGTCTATAGCGGCAAGCGCCAGACGGTAATCAAAATGAATATCGGCAATGACCGGTATAGGGCTTGAAGCTATTATGTCCGGCAGGACGTCGGCGGCGGATTGATCCGGTACCGCCACGCGGATTATATCACATCCCGCCGCCGCCAGAGTTGTTATCTGGGCAATGGTGGCGGACGCGTCCCGAGTATCGGTATTGGTCATTGATTGCAGCGAAACCGGAGCTCCGCCGCCTATGGGGACGTTACCGCAGTATATTCTACGGGTTTGCCGGGGCTGGTTCATTGATCTTTTCCATCGTTTCGGCAGGTTTTGAAACATCTTTACTCTGATTCTCTTCCGCTGTTTTGACCGGAGTCTTATCCATATCCGGCAGCAGACGGTTTACGTCGAACACCGTAACATAGAGCATAAAAGAAATCAGGAAAAACACACAAGCGATGTTCACCGGCTGTACGTATTTATGAGGTAAAGGTTTGCCGATAACCATCTCAATGACGGAAAACACAATATGTCCGCCGTCAAGAATCGGCAGTGGGAACAGATTAAGCAAGCCCAAACTGAAAGTAATGATAACCACCAGGAATATTCCCTGCATAAACGAGCCGTAACGCACTGACCGGTACATCATGGTGACGATCCCCAGCGGACCGCTCATATTTCTGGCTTTAATGGTACTGCTCTGCTCCGACACTCCCGCCTTGTGAGCCATATTGAAGTATATACCGCGCAGTGATTTATAACTCATATCAATAACATTGACAAAAAGATCCCAGGGGGTCGGATGAGCCATGAATTTTATATTCATACCTGAATAATATTCTTTATAGTGCTCTGGAGTTATATTCAACTTAATGTTTTTTCCTGCACGCGCGACGGTAAACTCCACGGTTGTACCTTTTCCCGCCTTTAAAATGTCAATAAGGTTGTCATCGGCAGTAAGTTTATGGTCATCAACCGCTACGAGCACATCGTCTTTCATGAGACCGGCACGGGCGGCAGGAGAGCCATCCCTCACCATTTCAATAAGGTTACCGGGAGACAAAATTACACCGATAACATAGTCATCAGGTTTTATACTTACAATCGGTTCAATATTTTTGATTTCCAGCTCTGTACCGTTGCGACTGATGAGCAAATCCAACTTGCCGCTCGCCAGCAATATCGCTGGAGGCGTATTGTCCAGGTCAGCGATTTTCCGACCGTTAACCGCCAGAAGAATATCTCCCTTTTGAATACCAGCCAAGGCTGCCGGAGAATTTTTATCCGGCGTCAACTCAAAGGGTATCCGAGGGGTAAAAAACGGATAAGCAATTTTTTCTTTTTTCAGGTAATTAGGATTTTCCACCGGAGTATAGCGAAGATCAAAAGTCTTGCCGTCACGCTGAACGGTAAGTTTAACATCTCCTACGGTAAACAGAATACGGTGAACAAATTTTTCCCATGAACTATTGATAGTTTCATTATTGATTTTAACGATTTTATCGCCTTTACGCAGTCCGGCTTCATATTCGGGGCTCTGTTTGTCAACCGACTGGACGGTGATATATTTCATCACCGGCGAAGACTGCGGTATGCCGTATATCCATATAAGCGTGCCCAGCGCGAATCCGGCAATGATGTTAAAAATCGGTCCGGCAGCAGCAGTAATGAGGCGGTCAATGGGTTTGACGGGGGGAAGTTCTTTGCCGTCGGCGGTTGCCTTGACTTCTTCATTGGACGGGTCTATCTGTGGAAGATCCACGTAGCCGCCAAATGGCAGCCAGCCGATACGATATTCCACCCCTTTCCAGGTAAAGCCCCAGGCTTTTCTGAAGCCGATGGAAAATGCGTTGATATGCAGACCCCGCCATTTCGCGGCGAGGAAATGTCCGAGCTCATGGATAAATATGCAAAAGCCGAAGAAAAAAATCACAAAAAAGACCGAGCCGACAACTAAAAGTGTTTCCATATATATCGTATTATCCATTTAAAAATATTAAATTCATCGTACATTCAGGATTCTAATGTAAAGCCTGAAACGGAAAATTTCAACAAAAAGCCCGCCATTCGGGTCAATTTACTTGTACGCCTATGGCGGAAGCAGCGTTTTGTGCAAAGTCTTTCGCCCAGCGGTCAGCCTCCAAAATTTCGTATAAAGACGGATGTTTGACCGTACCATGCTTAGACATGCTTTTTTCGATAATGTTCCATATCTCATGAAATTTAATCTGTCCTTTTCTAAACATATCCACCGCCGTCTCATTGGCTGCGTTCATAACCGCAGGCATGGTACCGCCCTCGCGCAGAGCGGAATAG
Organism: Victivallales bacterium; assembly: GCA_016936495.1. Classification (GTDB taxonomy): domain Bacteria; phylum Verrucomicrobiota; class Lentisphaeria; order Victivallales; family SZUA-371; genus JAFGXT01. The sequence goes on along the minus strand of JAFGXT010000184.1, from coordinate 4,873 downwards.
GCGAAATCCAGTGAAGGAAAGATGTTTCTATCGGGCAATTCAAAGCTTATCTGCCGGAATTTATTAAAGTCGAAAGGTTTAAGTCCACCGGGAAGTTTGCGCGGATAAGTCAGCGCGTATTGTATCGGGAAGCGCATATCGGGGGTGGACATCTGCGCCAGCAGAGTGCCATCGACAAATTCCACCATGGAATGAATAAGCGACTGCGGATGAATTACCACATCAATTTTTTCCGGCGGCACATCAAACAACCACTTAGCTTCGATTATCTCCAAAGCCTTATTCATCATGCTGGCGGAATCAATGGTAACTTTCGGTCCCATATCCCATACCGGGTGCGTCAGAGCGTGATCCATGGAGGCGCATTCAATATCAGCGCGGGTGGAGTTTCTGAAAGGACCGCCGCTGGCGGTAAGGATAAGCTTGGATACGTCTTCATGGCGACGTCCTTCCAGGCATTGAAAAATGGCGCTATGTTCACTATCCACCGGCAGAATGACGCTGCCGGACGCGGCAGTTTCCGCCATAACGATTTCGCCCGCCATCACCAATATTTCCTTGCTTGCCAGAGCAATGGTCTTACCCGCCTTGATCGCGCCCAGCACCGGAGTAAGTCCGCCGGTACCGACGATAGCGCAAAGGACAACGTCCACTTCCGGCATGACCGCGAGGTCGGTCATCGCGTTATCTCCGGTCATGACGGTACAGGATTCGGGCACGAGAGATTCGAGCCGTTGTTTTGCGGCGGGATCACTGCTGACCACAAAAGGGCATTGCAGTTCGCGAGCCTGTTGCGCCAGGAGTTCGACATTATTTCTGGCGGCGACGCCGACGACTTCGATTTCGTCTTTAAGATGTTTCGCGACTTTCACCGCGTTGACGCCGACTGAGCCGGTGGAACCGAGTATTACTATTCTTTTTTTATTCATATCAGATTTTTTTAGATTCCACCATCAAAGTAACCGGCCCGTCGTTATGTATTTCCACTTGCATATCCGCGCCGAATCTTCCGGTTTCCACCTTTACCCCTTTATTTCTGACTGCTTCGATAAATTTTTCATATAGAGCTTCCGCCTGTTCCGGGAGCGCCGCGTCGGTATATCCGGGGCGTCTGCCTTTACGACTGTCGGCGTACAGAGTAAACTGCGACACGATCAAAGCCGCGCCGCCAACATCCAGCAGCGACAAATTCATTTTATCCTGCTCATCTTTAAATATCCGCAATCCGGCGCACTTATCCGCCAAAAACTCGCAATTCTGTTCCGTATCGCTATGAGTTACGCCCAGAAAGATCAGCAGACCATGGCTGATCTGACCGCTGACCTGACCATCAATCTTCACTATCGCGGAGCTGACACGTTGCAATAAAGCTCTCATCAGTTTTTTACAAGGTTAAGGAATTCCATTCTGGTGGCGGTTTCATCGCGGAAGCTGCCGAGCATGGAGGACGTTACCATTTTGGAATTCTTTTTTTGTACTCCGCGCATAATCATGCACATGTGCTGGGCTTCCATTATCACGCCCACGCCTTCCGGGGAAATAACGTCCTGAATGGTTTCCGCCACCTGTCTGGTAAGTCTTTCCTGAAGTTGCAAACGTCGCGCGAACATATCCACTATACGTGCTAGTTTACTTACGCCGAAGACCTTGCCGGTCGGAATGTAGCCGATATGGCATTTGCCATAAAACGGCAACAGATGATGTTCACACATGCTGTAAAATTCAATATCTTTGACAATGACCATTTCATCGTAATCAGCCTCAAAGAATGCATTATTGATGACTTTTTCCTGATCCTGACGGTATCCACGGGTCAGAAACTCCCAGCTTTTCGCCACCCGTTCAGGGGTATCGATCAGACCTTCACGTTCTGGATCTTCGCCAATGGCGGAGAGTATGCTTTTCACCTCATTATGTATGTTCACTTAAATATACTCCGTTTTGAATTATCATATACGCGTATAAATATAGCGCGTACCGGAGCTACTTCAATAGCGGCGGCGGGTTTTATGCGCATAGAATTATCTGACTACTTTCGCCAATCCGCCATCTGAGGTCTCACGATAAAGCGAAGGCATGTCATGTCCAGTCTGCATCATCACACTGACCGCATCGTCAAACGACACCCGATGTCTGCCATCGGTATAGTGTACATATTCCGCCGCAGTAAGCGCGTGCGCGGCAGCAATCACATTACGTTCAATACAAGGAATCTGAACCAATCCCATGACCGGATCGCAAGTGAGCCCCAGAAAATGTTCAAGTCCTATTTCCGCGGCATATTCGATCTGCGACGCCGTACCGCCAAGCAACTGCGACGCCGCCGCCGAAGCCATGGCGCACGCCACGCCAACTTCCCCTTGACAGCCGACTTCAGCTCCGGAAATAGAGCCGTTTTGTTTGACTACATTGCCCACCAGTCCGGCAGTGGCGAGGGCGCGTAATATATCTGTATCCGGGCATTTCAGTTCTTTTTGCAGATGAAACAGCACCGCCGGAAGAACGCCGCAGGAACCGCAAGTCGGAGCGGTTACAACCACACCGCATCCGGCGTTTTGTTCACTCACCGCCAGAGCGTATGCCGACAACAGACCGGTTCTTGAGCTGTTCCTGCGTTGCGATTTGGCTTTACGGTATACCGATAACGCTTTGCGTTGCAGACGCAGTCCGCCGGGTAGCACATCTTCATTATCAAGTCCCTGCTGCATAGTCTGTTTCATCTGTTTCCACACACTGGCAAGATAATCCCATATGCCGGAATCTTCACATTCCTGCACCAAAGTCCACAGCGGACGTCCCTCGTCATTTGCCCATTGCAAAATTTCGCTCATATCGGCAACAGAATATACATGCTTCTCTTCCGCTGTCTCATGTTCTTCACGCAACGCGCCTCCGCCGACACTGAACACGGTCCATTCCCGGCATAATCCGCCTTTATTGTCCAAAGCCTCAAACTTCATGCCATTGGGATGAAAAGGCAATACGGTGGCGGCTTCCCATATGATCTGAGTCCGGTCTTCCCCCAGCACGCCGAGTATAGCCCGGTCAGTGAAATGTCCTTTGCCGGTCGCCGCCAGACTGCCGTACAAAGTTACCCGGAAACTCGCGGCTGCTGGAACCGTTGCGTTAAACATTTCCGCTGCACGGCGTGACGCCATGGTATGACTGCTTGACGGTCCCATGCCGATCCGGTATAATTCGCGTAATGATTGCATTTTATGTATTATTTCCTATTGGGATATTTTTCTGATATGACGCATATGAGTATGATCTTTGAGTGATTCGATTTCCGCGGACGGAACTATTTTTGCCAATCCCGTCTCCTGAGCCACCTCAACGCAGAACGCTAAGATCGCCAATACCAGAAAAATAACGCCGGTGATTTTAACCATCCTGGTGTTGCCTTTCTTGATTATCGCGATTATACACGGGAGAATACCGAACAATATTACTATGCCTATACCGCCAACCACGTCTATTGCTCTGAGAAATATATCCGGCCACAACATAGACACCACTACCGGCGGCGTGAAAGTAAGGATCATTACCGGAAACTTTTTGCGTACATTAAACGAGTTATACAGCAAATCACGGATAAAGCTCTGCAAGCCTACGCCGTTTGCGAGAAATGAAGTTACAATGGCAAGCATCGAAAAGGCCGTCGCAAATACCATAAAAGCTCTGGAATGAATAATATTACTCATGGGTACGGTGGCTGGAGTACTGGAGTGATAGGCGTCGAGAATACTGTTTTCTCCATAAAGCGGAAGACATCCGATACCGGTCTGCACCCATAGTACGTTCATGATGAAAGCCAGGATCATGCCTCCGAGCATGGCCTTCCAGATAGTCGATGAATTCCATTTCAAATCCCCGCACAGCGTAGGAATGATGTTATGGAAATGAAACGCGGTAACCACCAGCGGGATGGCGGCGGCGGCAAAAGGCCAGTCATTGCGTTTCAGGTGTGATAAGCTCGCATGTTCTTCCCCCATCACTACCAGAGAGATGAATGAAACACCCAATATTATTATCAATGCCACATTGTATTTTTGAATAATGCTCAGATCCAGCGAGGTCAAAATTATCAGTATCGCCGCAAAGATCAGCATCAAGATCAGAGAATCGGGCATATTCAGGATATTGCCGATGATCTTCGAGCCTCCGGTGATATAGGCGGTGAGCAAACCATAAAGGATAAGCATATTGGCGGCGGTCGCGATATATTTGCCGATTTTCCCCAGATACCGCTCGTACAGGCTCGGATAATCAAAATTCACGTCCTGCTTTTCCGTCGCCTCCCGCGCCAGAATGACGGCAGTGAAAAACATCATACCGCCATACACCACCATCGCGAACAGCGACGGCGTCATTCCCGCCAGCCCCATGCTAACCGGCAACGCCAGAATTCCAGCTCCGATGAGATTTCCGGTTACAAGCGCCATAACCGCGAACAATGAAAATACCCCTGGTTTCTCTTGCATAAAAAATATACTCCCTGTTATATCACCTGAAAATACAGCCACATTGACAAAATTCAACATATCGGAAGGATTTTTAAATATTAACTCATAAAAGCATTGTATTACTCTCAAAAACAACTGTACAAAACCGTATACAGCGTGTATACTTCTATTATGTAGCCATTTCGTGGTCAATCTGCAAATATTACGGGGTTTTACGAGGGCAGAGGCAATGGAGTTCAACAGCTTTAAACATCAAAAAAAACTTATCGTAATTTTAAGCATTCTTCTAATCTCAGGGTTTGTTATATCCAACTTTGTATATTTCTGTACAGCCCGCGCGTCACTGCACCGGGAAATACGCGATAAGATACTGCCCATCACTATTGAACGCATAAACGCAGAACTTT
>JAFGXT010000183.1 GCA_016936495.1 Victivallales bacterium | reverse complement strand
ATCTGAATGGAGAAAGGGCGGCGGTCAGCAATAATAATGTTCTGCGAATAAGAAATTTCGGAGATAGCTTTTTCCTTGGATTCAATCCTGAAGTCGGACGTTTGTTTGTAGATCCTGGTTGTGACGACAGAGCGCTACCAGAATCCCGTAAACCGTGGGCGTTTATGCTGGATGACGTCACATTTTTTTCCAGTCCGGTCTTTGAGCGTCAAGTCGAGCAGATGTATAAACTTGGTGCATTGGCGGTCGCGAGTAAAGGCGGAAGTAGCGAGTTTAACATGGATATAAGGTTTTATCAGACAAACTCATATCTGATGGTAAATCTTATTGCACAGGGCAAAGAAGAAAAAGAAATTTCCATCAACATCAAAGATGAAAGCGGTAAAAAAGTTCATTCAGAATCCGTGCGCCTTATAGAAGGTTCTAAAGATGTAAAAATCAATCTGCCTGACTTGCCTACAGGCAAATATATCGTCAATGCGTCTCTTGTCAATGGTGGCGTAGCTTCTCCTGAAGCGACGTTCGAAAAAGTCAGACCCGGTTGGCTGGATAATAAACTCGGTGCTGATGATATAGTGCTGGCACCTTGGACTCCGGTAAAAGTAGATCGAAGCGCCGGAGGCTTTACCGCATCTGTATGGGGGCGGACATACCGTTTTGATGGTCCTCTTGCCAGCCAGATTTCCACTCAGGGAGTTAATATTTTCAAGGATGCACCACACTTGCTTGAGAAAAAGGGGAAAAGTTTTTCTCAAGTAAAATGGAGCGCTCCGGAGATTACTGAGGTTTCTTCCACAAGAGTTAAGTTTAACAGCAAAAGTACAATCGGCGGTTATGATGTAACAGCTAAAACTATGCTTGAATATGACGGCATGGTGTGGTGTGAATTTTACTTCAAGAGTACGGACGCGAAAAATATATCTGGACTGCGCGCGGTATTTCCTTTCGATAAAGAAATATGCGAGTATATGCAGTATCCTACCCGGAGAGATAATAATTTCCCCAAGAAGGACGCCTGGGAAGGAGATTTCAATGGCTACATCTTTGTAGGAAATTTTGATGTAGGGTTTCAATGGTTTGCCGAATCCACACAGTGGTGGTATGGTGACGCCGCCAAGGCGTTAAAGGTGGGCATGTCCAAGGATTACGGGTATTTGCAATTGAATATTGTTGATAATACAATAAAAATGCCAAATGAATTTACCATGAAATTCGGCTATATGGCTTCCCCGGTGCGTCCGCGTCCTGAAAATTGGCGCGGCTTTGGTGCTTCATCTCCACATCGCGCTGCGCATCCAGACAGTTTTTTTGCTCTGTCTCTTGCTTACAGTTGGTGGTCAGTTTCTCCGGGATGGTTGGCTCCAAATAACTGGACTCATAACAAGGATAATCCGCGCTTCTTGCGTGACGGAATGATGCCATTTACTTCTACCGTATTCCGTGGCATGAGAAAGTATAGTGATGTAAATGTTTATAATTACCTTCCTCTGTGGCGGCAATATTCGCCCGAATGGGTGCGTGAGCCTTCTAATATGAAACATGGTAACCCTAAAGGTTGGAATCAATGCTATGTAAATCCCAGTAAGAGCTTTATTGACAGATTTTGTTGGGAAGCAAATGAGTTTTTCAAAAACCGAGACAGCAACGGTTTGTACTTTGACGGATATGCTGGCTCCTATGATTCATCGAATATGCATGCAGGATTCGGTTATATTGATCGCGATGGTACTGTTAAGCCCGAATATCCTATTTTGGCAGGAAGAGAACTTATGCGTCGCTTACAGGCTATTTTACAAAAAGAACTCCCCGGAGGACATTTGTATATACACCCTGCTACCAAACTTTTTCTGCCGGTATTGTCTTTTGCTTCTTGTATTTATGACGGAGAGTTCATGGGGTGGGGAGATATTGGCGGAACCATGAAGAACAAAGGACTTAGGGCTGGATTGACTGATGACAAATTGCGCTTTATTCTGAACTACAGGAATATGGGATTTGTTCCTGGAATCGATTCTCGTTTTATTTATCGTCTTGCGGAAAAACGTACCAAGCGATACACTAATGAAGAAAACAGGTTATTTGATTCAGCGCTTGCATTTTTCATGCTTGCCGATGTCCACTGCCTTTTTATTCCGGGTAAGTATGTGCAGTATAAGAACAGCATTGTGGATAAATGGGGACTAGAAGAGCCCGGTATCAACTTTATTCCATATTGGGACAAAAACCCTCCGGTTAAAGAAGCTTGGGCAGGGAAGACCAGTGCATGGGTCAAGAAGGATGGCAGGGACATACTGTTGCTTACTATGAATGACAGCGCATATGGTCGAGGCAGTAATAAACCCTATGTCTTGACCCTTAACCTTAAGCGTTTGGGGCTTACCCCAGGAGAATTCGAGGTTTTCTTTACGGATTCGGGTACTTCTCTGCAAATTCCGGTAAAGAACGATGCGGAAATAGATTTGACCGGTTATTTGGGATCTTTTGAGTATCGTTTTATCAATATTAGGAAAAAATAACATAAAAATTCTCGGCGTTGCTGATGCGCGCCGGAATGTAAAAAAAATAACGGAGTATTGAATGAGCTGGAAATTTGAACAGGGAGCCTTTAATCTAAAATATCATGGCAGGTTAAAGACGCGTAGATCGGTGGATATAGATGATTCAGCCATCGGGGTCGGGTTTGAGTGTCTGGATCGTTTTATGTTTGATCCGGAGCCATGCTATGCGCGACTGGCGGAGCTGGGCGCAAAATGGGCACGGTGTCAGACCGGCTGGAGTTTGTGCGAAAAGGAGAAAGGCATATATGATTTTTCCTGGTTGGATGATATTGTCGATAAGCTTATTGCGGCGGGTCTTAAGCCGTGGTTCTGCGTGTCGTTCGGCAATAAGCTCTATATGCCGGACGCTCCCCATGAGTCGGCGGTGGGACGAGTCCCCATTTATTACGGAGACGCGGTTGTATGTGCTTGGCAGAATTATTGCAGGGCTTTGGCAAAACATTTCAAAGGCAGGGTTTCACGCTGGGAAGTGTGGAATGAGGCCAATCACGGCGGAGGCTTCTGGGCTCCGGGTAAGCCTAATGGCGCGGATTACGCAAAACTGGTCAGACTTACCGCTGAACCAATCAAGGAAATAATCCCTGACGCGATGATAATCGCCGGAGCCGCAGGCGCGGGAGAGATAATTGGATTTCTGGGAGAGGCTCTGGAGGCAGGGCTTGCGGATCATATTCATAGATGGTCGATTCACCCTTACCGCTTTCGCCCGGAACAAAACTATGCGTCTGAGATCAACGTGATAAACGCCTTGTTAAAACAATATAACCCCGCTATTCAAATATGGCAGGGCGAATGTGGATGTCCGTCTGTACCTAAGGGGCACAATGAGGACTGGCCCGGTCTGGAAAAGATAAATGAAGACAGCCAAGCTATATGGGTGGCGAGAAGGGTCATTTCCGATCTGACTATCGGGCTTGAACTCAGCAGTTATTTTCATACTGCCGATCTGACCCGCGCCGCTTATATTCAATCTGACGGGACGGATAAAAAACCGGTGATGATGGGGCTTCTTAATGGCGATGATTATTCTCCCAAGAAATCCTATTTTGCTTTGCAGAATCTCTGCGCTATATTTGACAAGGATACTTGCAGGGAGGATATCTATATCCGTCTAAGGCATTCGGATTGGCCAAAGGGCGGTAATGATAGCGACGATGTTTTTACCTATGCCACATGCTCAAGCTTTGTTCGTAAAGGTTACCCGCTGTTTGTCTACTACCTGCCTGCCGATACTCAAGCTGTCATGGATCCGGTTAAGGTAAAAGTGATGCTGTGGAATATGGCTGAAAAAGCGATTAAAAACCCGGTGTTAATTAATGTTCTTGACGGTAGTATTTATGAAATACCGGATTTTAATACTATGGATGGTTGGTGGAAATATATGTTTCCAGGCAATTTGCCATTGACTAATTATCCGCTGATAATTACCGATGCAAATGCGGTCTAAGGTGTTTACAAACTAAAGAGTAATGGAGTAAAATAAATGAAAAAACGTTGTGTCGTGGTGGGCGTGGGCAATCGGGCTCACTGCTGGATTTCCGGAATAGTGAATTATCATCCGGATACTAATGAGCTGGTCGGGCTGTGCGATCTGATGCCGGAACGCTGCGAGGACATAAATGAGGTCTACAAGACCAATGCCGCGGTGTATACCGATTACGATCGTATGCTGAATGAACTCAAACCCGATCTGGTGGTCATAACCAGTCCGGAAAGTTGTCACGCCGAGCATATCATCAAGGCTTTCGCCGCCGGTTGTGAAGTGGCATGTGAAAAGCCCTTGTGCGTAACGCTTGATGATGCACATAAAGTGCTCGCCGCCGAAAAAGATTACGGGCGTAAAGTGAAGATGTGTTTCAACTATCGCCATATCCCGCTGATGTCTAAGATCAAGGAAGTGCTGTTGTCCGGCGAGATCGGCAGTCCTGTATCCATGGATCTGACCTGGTATCTGGATTATCGCGGGCACGGAGCCAGCTATTTTCGCCGCTGGCACCGGATGCTCAAAGAGTCCGGCGGTTTGCTGGTAACCAAGGCGTGTCATCATTTTGACCTTGCCAACTGGTGGATGGGCGACGTTCCCAAGTGGGTGTTCGCGCAAGGACGGCAGAACTTTTTCGGCCCCGGAAAAAACAAGTTTTCGGGCAAGCGTTGCAGTAGCTGTTCCCACGCCGAAGAGTGCGAGTGGTATACCGACGTCTGCGTAAAAGACCGTACCGAAGAGCTCAGCCGCGAGCTGGGTTATCGGGTCAAGGGCGTGCGCGGTTATGTTCGCGACTGCTGTCCATTTGGTGAAGACGTGGATATCTACGACACCATGGGCGTATCGGTGGAATACCGCAACGGCGGTATGCTTAACTATTCGCTTAACGCATCTGTACCTTTTGAGGGTTGGAACCTGGCGATAAACTGTACCAACGGGCGTCTGGAGTCGAAGATAACCGATAACAAACCTCAACCCGGCTGGCAGGAATTCTTCCGTATCGTCGGCCCGGACGGCAAAGTCCACGACGGCGGAAGCGGTTATCACATCAGCCACTGGCCGAAGGATTACGTCATCCATGTAATGCCGCACGACAAAACCGCTTACGAGCTCAAGTTGCCTAATATAGCCGAAGGACACGGCGGCGGCGACATGAAGCTTTATGATTTGGTCTATGGTCGCGGCGAACCCGAAACCGATCCATTGGGCATACTTGCCAGCGCGATCGACGGCGCCAGAAGTACCGCCATCGGTGCGGGCGCGAATGTTTCCATCAAGGAAAAAAGACCCATTGATCTGGACATTTGAGCATGAAAAGTCAAACCAGCCGGAGGCGTATCAATAGATTACGCCTCCGGCGGTTGTGCTTTTAGAGAGATTTGCCGCCGGGCCAGAAATTTTTGATCTTTTCTTTCATTTCCAGATCGGTATGCGCTGGATAATCGCCGAACAAGGGACCGACTGAAGTGGTGATCTTCAGTTCAAGTTTTGATCCGGCTTTGCGCTGTGAAGTTGGAAGTTCCCACTCAAATGGCGGCCAGAGCCGTGTTCCGGCTGGTTGACCGTCAATAAATAGCTCCAACGGCATCGCCTGATAGTCAAATGATACTCCTGAATATTCGCTCAAGTCAATGTTGTTAAGTTCAAAGCAGGCGGTTCCAGTATATTCTTTCAGGTTTTCATTGAAAAAGGTGTTAATGGTGGATTTCGCGTTTTTATCCAACTGCCGGAGTATGCCATCCTGACCCAGAGCGAAATCGCCAGCCAATACAAGGAGAGGCAGGTATGGCAGATCTTCTGCGTTATTGCACAGACGCAGTGTATGTATGCCTGTCGTCAAGGTAAGTGCATCGCTTTCACTATATAACTGCCGCAATCCATAGGGCAGGGTGGAACAGGGATTTTCAGCGACGACCGGGGCGTCGTCGATGGTTATTTGGGCTTTGCCGTTATATGTGCGCAGCACCGCTTTTATTTCCAGCGGGGACTGAACTTCCAGCTTTAGAAGTTTATCCGGTGGAAACATACATCTCATGGTGTTAGCTGATTCGGTGCTTCCGTTGAAACGCATTTTCCTTAAGTCCAGGACTTTTTGCGGTCGTGGCTTGTCAGTTCGCGGGAATATCGCCACGTCGCGCGGGGGCATGTCAAACGTTTTGCCGTTCAGGCTTACACCGCGCAGGTGTTCTGTTGAGGTATTGACCACGCATACAGTGCCGTCGTCATAAGTTTTCAGCAGTATTTGTTCCACTGGAGAACCGTCTTCAAAGCATAGCCGGGCACGTCTGGAGATATTGTTTTCGAGGAATATGAGTATGTCTTCAATGCGGTTGAATGTTGTTCGGGAAAGTTCATCTTCCGCTCCGTTGACGGTCAGGTTCAGAATTACTTTACAGGATTCATCAAGGACTTCGTCATCACCGGCAAGACGGAATTCCCATTGCGCGTTGATAAGGGCTTTGATAAGTTCTGTATAATCTATTTGAAACTGTGCGTTATGTTTGTGATGCCATGTTTGGCAATAGAGATGTTGTGGATAACGCAGGGCGATGGCGACGGTTGAGGGTTTACGGGTCAGTTCAGCCGCCTCTGCTGCGGAGTCGTTAAGTTCTCCGGCATATTTAAACCATGGCTGAGTTGGTGCTACAGGGTTGTAGTAAAACGCTTTTTCCACATTGCCTTTGGCGTTGAGCGCGGAGACGGCGGTGACAAAATGGTTTACTCCGTGTACGGCGGCAATATAGATTATCTCGCGCATTTTGGTCAGGGTCATATCGCATGGACCTAAGGCGAAAAGTTCAGCCAAAGCTTCTGTGCGTGTGCCGTTCATTGCGCTTTCGAGTAATTTAAACGTATTCCATTCGACATGGTCAAAGATGCTGTGGGAGCCTATTTCATCAAGCCCGGGCATTGAGAATGAGCGCATGGCGTCCATCGGACGACCACTGGCGAAAATGGAACTTTTGGGGTGTGGCTCACTCATGAGGTGTCCGGTAAAGAGCAGTTTATGAGCGTCGCACCAGTTGCGGATTTTATCCATATACGTGCGGTTGAATCTTTGTCCGAGCAGCGAGAAAAAGTCATACCACAAAGTTTCCGGTGTATGTCCCTGGAGGTGTGCGTTCAAGTCATCAAGCAGTTGGCGTCCGGTGAGCTGTGAATAGTCATCCTTTAATCCGTCATAGTATGGCAGTTCGATAGCACTGCCGTTGACTTTTTGAAAATTCGCATACATAAAACTGGGTTCGTCGGAGAAGATTCCTTTGATGGTGGAGCCGAAATATTTGCCGAAACAGTTGGCGTAGACTTCATGGGTCAGGTTTATGAAGCAGTCCACGGAATCAGGGTTTAATAAATCGGCATAAAGAGGAATAGACATTTCAGTCCAGAAATACTCCGTAGCGGTCGCGTCGGGATTTTCAACACCGCAGAAATTACGGTCTGCAAATGCCACCAGCTTTTTTGACGCAAACGCGGAATTGCTTTTTATAACGTTTCCTTTACATTTGCCACTGGGCCAGTTGTATTCATCATAGAGCCATACTGCCATATTATACTTGGCGCAGTATTCTATTATGTGACGGCATATTTCGAGCCATTCCGAGCCCATGTATTCAACTTCCAGTCCACTGCGGGCATAGATGAGAAACTGGTCTATGCCTGCTTTACGATACATTTCCAGATTAACGAGCAGTTCTTCGCGTGTCGGATTGCCGGTTATGGCTCCCATGGGAATTAACGGTTTATGTTGCATTTTGTGGTGCTCCTGTTCAGGTGTTATTGCAATGGGAATATGATAGTTTTATGTGAGTTTCAGCTTTGGTATTCACGACTGATTTTCTCTGCATATTTGTGCAGCAGGGCGGCGCGTTCAGATGGCACGATTTTCCCGTTGTCCAGATATATGGATGGAAAACTCTGAGCCAGAGAACCGATCAATTTGCCGGAGGCGTTGTTTACAGCAACGCCTATGGCTGAAATATCCTCGGAGCATTCT
>JAFGXT010000182.1 GCA_016936495.1 Victivallales bacterium | reverse complement strand
TTGTTCCGGTCTATATGTTCCAGACTGCGAGCTTCATAATACATGCAGGGGATGTTCATGGCGATGTTCCAGATTCCCGCACCGAGGTTTTCCGGGAAGACCTGTCCGTGGCGGAAAAACTCCAGTGCTGCATGGTGATTTCCTTGTTTCAAGGCGTCGCGTCCCTGTTTGAAGTGTGCGAATATCCACAATTCCAACAGGGCATGTTCGCCGCCTTCGCAGGGGGTAAAAGTGTGAGCGTTCAACAATTGTACTGATTTTCCGCAATCGCCCAGTTGATTATGAACTCTTACCAGTTCCATATACAGGTCATCGCGCATACTAACTGTTTCGATATTGCTTTCCAATAATTCCAAGCGTGCAGAGAACGGCTGGTTGAGCAGTTGCATGAGATAGTTGAGCTCAAACAGCAGTTGCGGATTGGCGGGATTTTCAAAGAACGCTTTGTGCAGCAGGTTCAGAGCTTTTTCTCCGTCGCGTTGATTATTGTAATATGCCATTGCGAGGTTGCGATGTAGAGCGTAATAGTTTTCTCCGCCTTTAAGGGCTTGTTCCCAGGAGTTTATCGCTGCGTCGTACTGATATTTGCCGTAGAGAAGATTGCCTAGAAGGTACTTTGCACGCGGATGGTCTATTTCCCTGAGGATGAGCATTTCTTCCAGTCGGGACGGAAAGCAGTAATCAGGATTTGCCGTGTGAGCCGTAGTCCACGCTTTTTCCGCGTCGCTGATTCTGTCGCAATGCTTAAGCAGCCAGCCATAGGTGTAATAGACCATTGGACTCAGTTTTTCAGCGGAGGGCGAATTAATGAAGTTTTCGATTATTTTTGCTCCATCGGCGTACAGTCCCGCGCTGGTGTATTCGAATACAAGGTCGAGTAGTGCTTGCGAATGGTCACATTTTATCAGTTCAGGCAGGGCATGGGCGTCGTAATCAAGGAATGACAATTCATTTACCGTCCAATAGTCAAGCGGGTCGGCGGACAGTGTAGTCATGACCCGTTCCCGCGCGGATTGCATATCGTCCTGAAGTCTGTATACGGCGGCAAGTAAATTGGCGGCTTTCTGATTATCCGCATTGCTTTTCAGCGCCAGTAACAGGTGTTTTTGTGCCTGATGGTAATTGCCGCGCAGGCAATCTATTTGAGCCAAAGAATAATATCCGGCGCTACGCCATTCGTTGTTCCATATGGCTTTATAGAAGCTGTTATATGCTTCGTCGAGCCGGTTTTGGAGTTTTAAAGTCAAACCCAGGTTATAGAATGCCTCTCCGTCGCGCGGGTTGGGGTTGAAACGTGTAAGAGCCGTTATCGCCGCGCGAAAATGGTTTTCCGCGTCCTCAAGACGTCCCTCTTTGAAAGCGGAAAGTCCGAGCTCGTTATGGGACAGGTAGTGTCCGGGGGCAATCTCTGTTGCTTTTCTCCAGTATACATCGGGATTGACAAGCGGGTCGCGATACTGTTTCAGGTGCAATCCGGCAAGGTGGAGTTCTCCGGCGTCGTCCAGTGCGGCAGGGGAGGGGAGAGACTCGGCCGGCGCCGGGATCTCCGTGTTCAGCGGCGGGGTGTGGCGATATGAAATGAGCTCATTGCCTTGCGCGTCCCGGAGGGATATGGATATATCTTTTATTGTGCATCCTGCAGGGAGTTCAATAACGGATTCGAATGTCTGCGTCGCGGCTATGTCCACTATGGTTGAACAGATCGAATTCCCGTGGCATGTCAGCGTCAATGTGGCTTTTTCGATTGCGCTCACTGCGTAGATGGTTAATTTTGCGCCGTCCTGTTGCAGTTTGCAGCCCAGTGCCGCCTTGGTATTGGCGTTGATTGGCTCGCCGACGTCCTTGATCGGATACCAGAACTGGCTGAATTCTTTGACTTCATAGGGTTCCATCCAGGCAAAATCAGGTTGATTATCGGTGTAACATCCGGCCATGAGTTCGGCGTAGGCGCCATCAGAATCGGTAAGGGCGTTTTCCCATGTTTGTGAAAGTTGATTGTATGCCCAGGTGAACATTTTTTTGCCTGGCGATATATGATGATCTGCCACGTGTACCACGCCCGCGTTTTTGCCGTGATCAAAGCCGCCGAAAAAGTCATAGTTGGAACGTGCCGAAAAATACGAGGTTGATTTTTCTGTGTTTTTGTGCCAGCGGATGTCTTTGTCTCCGTCGCGATAATCGATTCCGTTGAACATTGAATCGGGGACGGGATATTTTGCCACGGACTTTTTGTAATGGAAATATACATGATCCACATCCGGCGGGAAGAATATCTGATAATCCCGGTTCACCGGAACCGCGATGTTTTCCCACCAGAGAAAGGAGTTGGGTAATGGTGTGCGGTTGTACAATCTTACTTTGGTTTCCAGTATGGCTTTGCCGGGACTTATGCATATTCCCACCATGCCTTTCATGCGGTCTAGGGGTTCGTGTTCACTCAGCCATACGGTAATGCCGCCGTCGGCGTCGTTGCTGATGCTGAAATCCGTCGGCATAAAAGTCGAGGGGCGGTGATGCAAGGGCCAGTTGAATTCGGCGCCGCCGGATATCCATGAGCCGAACAAGCCGATCAGGGCGGGTTTTATCACATGTTGGCGGTAGAAAAAGTCGTAGGCATTGGTTTTGTCTCTGGCGGAAAAGATGCGGCCGCCTATTTCTGGGAGGATAATTACTTCGATAAAGTCGTTTTCAAGTATTACCGCCGTATACTCTTTGTCGATTTTACGGTCTCTGACCACATTGTTGACGATAGCGTTGGGGTAGACCTTGCCGCTACTGCGCTGATGTACGCGGTTTTCGCAGTACATGGGCAGTTTTTCTTTTTCCGGTTCCGGGTATGTGGGTATGGACATTTTTTCCACGCGACATTGTACTTCTTTGGTTTTGCTCATAATCTGTTTTCCTCATGATTTCAGGGTTGATTATGATAATAGTATAGCGTGGTGTAGTGAGGATTGATTTAGACGCAATAACGATGTTTTTGCACAATCTTGCGATTTGTGAGAATCGTATTTCAGCGTCTGATGCGGATTGTGTCCGACGGCGACGTGCCGGTATGTTTCTTATAAAAACGGCTGAAGTAATGAATGGAGCTGAAGCCGAGGTATTCCGCTATTTGGGACACGTTCATATCTGAATGCGCCAGCAGTTGTTCAGCTTTGCGGATTTTTATATCATTGGCATACTGCATCGGGGACATGCCGAATGACTGACGGAATAATTCGGATATACGGCTGGAGCTGAGACCGCAACCGCGTGCGATATGTTCCAGGCTGGGGGTTTTACGGTATTCGCGGCTGATTATTTCCAATGCCCGGATCAGCGCGGGATGCTTGTCGCCGCGTTTTGCGTCGGGATATATTTTTGCTGCGTTCCGGCAGATAAGTCCACAGAAAGCATAGAGCAGACCGTGCATTATCGCGGCGCCGCAGGAGCCTGGCTCGCGGATGAGCTCACGAAATTGCCGGATATAGTTGTCACGTTCTTCCGATTCCATGTCGAATAACCACATAAAATCATTGCGTTTGGGATTCAGAAATTCGCCTAATTCCGAGGTGTGTGCTTCAAATCCATTGCAAAAGAACATGAAATTTTCGCATTTTCCTTCACTTACGCTTTTCCAACGGTGTCTTATTCCGGGGCTGAGGACGAATATACTGCCGGGAGTGCTGACGATATTACTGCCGTCTTTAAGTTCAAAGTGCAACTCTTTTTCAATTCCGATGATGATTTGAAAGGCGTTGTGCACGGTAAAACCGCAGTCCGCATTGCGTCCGAAAAAACGGGTGAAGCAGGCATAATGAAACGGAGGGGTCATAAGTCCGGGGAATATATCTTTTTCTATATGCGGCATCTTTTCATTATCCAGAGCTTTTTTGTTGTCATCGTCAATATTGAATTTATATGGAAAGAGTGTTAAATTCAATTTTTTACCGGATGATTTGCCTGTATTTGTTGCGCGGAAAGGATTTTTGTCGTTTTTATTAAAGATTTTGTGAGTTTTTTCAGTTTAAATTTTGCATTTTCACCAAATAGTTTTTATATTCATTATATAGACAGGGCAATCATGTATACGCATGCAAATCATATTCAAAGGTTGGAGGATTAAATGAAATTCAAAATATCTGCTTTTATAGGAACTGTTTCGGCGCAAGCTTTGATTCTTGCGGGAGTTTTCATGCAGGGCTGTTCCAGCCCGGAAGTCTTAATGGAAAGACCATATATTCCCGCGCCTGTTGATTCTGATGAGCTGGTGTTGGAAAGAACTTCACGTGGAGCGGGAGTGGAGACGGTTGAATTTACTGAAGTGGATATAACGGCTCCCCAAGCCCGTACGGCACCAGGCATGCCGGACTTGCCTCCGCTGGAATCCATTGAGACCACTATTCTTACTCATACCGTGAAAAAAGGCGATTCGCTTTGGAAGATAGCCCGGAGTTATGGCGTGAGCATTGATGAGCTTGTTGTTTATAATAAGATTGCCAAAGATAAAGTCCTTCTGCCTGGCTCTACTATAAATATTCCTCCTGGCGGACGTGTGCTGGCTCCTTCTGAAATAAAGCCGGTAAAACCTCGTAAGGCTTCCGCAACGACCGCAAAACGTGCTTCAACCGCGTCAAAACCTGCTGCCAGGAAGGCGGAAGTTCCGTCTGATGGCTGGTATGTTGTCAAAAGCGGAGATTCGCTCGGTTCTATCGCTTCGCGTTTTCAGGTCAAGATGCAGGATTTGGCTAAACTTAATAATATCCAGCGTCCGTATATCATCAGAGCCGGACAGCGTATGAAGATTCCTGGCGGAAAAGTGGACTTGGCTCCGGTTGCCGCTTCGGCGCAGAAGTCGGCTTCGGTTCCAGTGGCTCCTGCCGACAAAGCCGCTCAGCAGAAAGAAGCGGATGCCATTTTAAAGAATATTCCTGATGGTTCAACCTCTACCGCAAGTGAAAAGTCATTGTTGAAAGAGCTTGATATTAATCTTGACTTTGGAAAGACTAAAAACATTGAGGTGCTTGAGGATACTAATATCGATGCTTTTTCTGTAAAGCACGGCGTAAAAGTTCAGGACATTAGAAGGCTCAACCCGGAAATCGGTCCTGACGGTAAACTTTATAAAGGCAATATCGTAATGATACCGGAATAATGTATTCACGGTAAATCAGTTTATTGCGCCATTCTGGTACGCTTTACTTCCGGTTTGATGGGTAATTCCAACAGACCGGAAGTTTGTATTTTCAGGGCAGGGGAAGATGTAAATAAGCCAAGCAGGTTTGATTTTAACAAGATGGGTACGTCGAGCTGGTTTGTCAATCCACAAAGAATGTCAGAACGTCAAAATTATGGCGTGGTTATATTGCTGTAAACCGGGCAATAAAAAAGCACGGCAGCTATAAAATTACAGCACCGTGCTTTTTATCAGAGGAAGGGCTTACCAGCGATTACGTCCGCCGCCGCCGCCGCCGCCACCGAATCCGCCGCGAGCCGGACGGTCTTCTCTCGGTTTAGCTTCGCTGACTTTCAGGTTACGACCGCCGAGGTCTTTACCGTCGAGTTCTGCGATTGCAGTTTTTGCTTCCTGGTTGTCATTCATTTCAACAAAGCCGAATCCTTTGGAACGACCAGTTTCACGGTCATTGATGATGTTGACTGAATCAACGGTTCCAAATGCTGAGAACGCATCACTGAGATCCTGCTCCTGAGTAGAGAAAGAAAGATTTCCTACATACAATTTCATTTTTAATTTCCTTTTGGCGCAATCTGCGCATAGTTCAAGCGGGACAATCTTGTTCGGGTATAAGGTCTGAGATTTGCCGGAAGGAAACGAAAAATAAAAACTTCGTCATAACTATCGCGAAAATGATTCAAACTGTATTGCCTTATTTGCAATTAACCGAGCGGTATTATCCTAAACATAGATACACGGTTTAAAACGATTAGATCCGATGATCAAATCGGCTGTGCACTCTGTCGCTCACTTCAACTAAACTACAGCCTTAATTATGAAATACCAATATTTTTTATAAAAAAATACAATTATTTGTCATGGAAATTTATAATATTAAAGTTTTGAGCTTGAAAGTCAACTGTATCCGTATTTCCCCAGTGGCAGAAATCATGGTTTTTTATGCGCTTCCAAGCTTTTGTCGTAGACTTTTTTTAATAATTTATCTCGACTTACATTCCTGGCGATTGTGGCATTGATGCGTTCAGCGGCTCGTTTCGCCAAGTCCTTTATTTCATTGTCAGAAACATTTTCGCGTGTGGCGATAACGTCAAGCATGTTCTCCAGTATACGGCTGACTACCGAGGTTTCAATAAAAGGACTGCGTTGTACGCAACGTCCGTTTGCGACAGCTTTTATACTCATGTTGTGAACCGGATTTTCTTCGGGATAGTCTGGGTTGTAAAACAGTTCCGGTTTCCAGTAATTCTTGTTCGGTGGTTTTGCGGCGCTGACCCGGCAGACGAAATTATTGTATTCGGGAGAAGCCAGGTAAGCGATGAATTCCAGCGCGGATTCCGGGTATTTGGTTTTCGCGTTGATTCCAACCGTGCGTCCGGTGTGGGTCATATTGTAGCGGGGCGCGTCTTTAAAGCGGGGAACTGCGCACGCGCCATAGATTATTTCCTGGTACGGACATGGTTTGTCCGGATGGCTTTTTCTCCAATTCTGTATCATCTTTTTGTTATAGTCGGCGTATACTCTGAGGTCTTTGAGGAACCAGCGTCCGGCCCAGATCATGGCTGCTTTGCCGCTGCCAAACAAAGACTGATCGGATGAAGACGCCACCGCGCCGGTGCCGCCGCTGGGAGTTGCTCCTGCGCGAAGTGTAGCGGTCGGTTCAGCTTTATATTTGAAATGCAGATCCCGATAGAATTTTAATGCTTCGAACGCTTCCGGGGAATCCAATGCGCTGGCGGTACAACTTTTGTTGAATATATCGCCGCCTTTGCCCCAGAGTATGGTGAGAAAATTCGATCTGGCACCGGTGGCGCCGAAAACTTCAGGAACCGCTTCTCCGGGCGTGGCGTAGTGTGTGAGTTTCTGCGCCAGAAGGATATACTCCTCCCAGGTCATATCGTCACTGGGATATGGTACGCCATACTTGTCAAATATGGCCTTGTTATAGATGATGAAATGATTATCAATGGTAGCCGGAAAAGTGAATTGTCTCTGTCTGAGTTTTCCTTCAGCGTCCGGGACTCCCACCATGCACAGACCTTTGACCGAATCATCCAGAAGTTCAAGCGGGAAACCGTATTTTGACGCCTTGTCAGTCAGATCCATCAGGATGCCCGCACTCTGGTAGGTCTGGATATTAAACTCATTGATAAAGTCAAGCACATCGCCACCAATGCCCGCGGCACTCTGGATCATGGTCTTTGCCACACCGCCGCTGTCGGGGTCGATGGTGATGACGGTATCGGCGGAGGATTGATTGAACATCTCTGCCACCAGTTGCTTGTTTGGGTCATCGTTGGTAACCCAGTAGAGATGATTTTTCCCATCGCCAGGAGCTTGGGGTGTCATGAAAATCGCCGTAATTGACATTATTCCCAATATAATGACGACGCCGACTATAATGCTGAGTACAGAATGATTCTTTATATATGATATGAATGTCCCCATACTTAAGTATACTCCCTGATGATGTAGGTATCTGTTATAATAGTATAATACTTCAAGAGCTGTAAATCTAGTATTTTTCTATTTGAGTTTTTTCTCCAAAGAAGAATATTGTTGCAACAGATCATTATAAATCTCAGTGTTGGCGGGATTAGGGCTGACATATTCATTGCTTTGGCAAAAGCCGGCATAGAGTTTTTCAAAGGGAAGCTCTTCTATCGCGTTTGCCGCGCGTATCGCCGCGCCAAGTCCGGCGGAATTGCTCACGGTTACAATTTCAATTTCCGCCTGAAACACATCGGCGAGTATCTGTCGGAATCCGATGCTCTTTGACGCTCCGCCGGTCAGACGGATATGAGAGAAACCTTTGCCGGTCCATGCTGAATGCAAGCGCATGGTGCATGCCTGGGATTCGAGGATGCATCGACAAAGTTCCGCCGCCGATGCCTGTGCCGGATCGAAATTATATACAGTTGCCGGATACAGCACCAGCGGAGTGCTTTCGGCGGAGAAGTACGGCAGCATCAGCTTACCTTGATTGC
Organism: Victivallales bacterium; assembly: GCA_016936495.1. Lineage (GTDB taxonomy): Bacteria > Verrucomicrobiota > Lentisphaeria > Victivallales > SZUA-371 > JAFGXT01. The sequence goes on along the minus strand of JAFGXT010000182.1, from coordinate 3,966 downwards.
CGGGCACGGTCTGTTCCAATGCGCCGTGGTCAAAGAATTGCATGGATACGTCGCAATTTTTCATGATTCTTTCGCGGGCAAGAGAACCGTTGGTAAAACAACACAAGCTCATGAACCCGCCTTGAGGGTTGGCGAAGACATGTCCACAGCCATCCGGCGAGGTGTGGTATTCTGACATTGAAGCGAAAAAGGTGTCGCTGGTGCCAAGACTTATCACTGCTTTGCCGGGAGTGCCGGCTCCGACGCCGATGAGGCTGTTGGGATTATCTCCTGACCATACCGCTACCGGCACGTTTTCTTTGAAGCCGTATTTTTTGAAATATGGAGATAAGGTTCCGACGATACTTCCTGAAGGCACGCATGGGGGCAGTTTGTCGATCAACCCTGGAGCGGTGAACTCGGTTATTTCCCGATGCCAGCATAGATTATTCAGATCCAGCAGGTTCATCCCCGAACCGTCGGCATGGTCTATCGGAGCGGATTTTCCACATAAAATAGAGCACATGTATGAACTCACCAGATGAATGACTGCGGTATTGGCATAAGCTTTCGGTTCCAGCATGGCGAACTTGCGAATCTGAGCAGCGGTAAAACGTTCAATGGCGCTGCTGCCGGTGCTCTCGCGCAGAAGATTACCGAAACGGTCTTCGAGTTCCGCGCATTCCTTTGCCGTGGATCGATCCATCCATATCGGCGCGGTGCGTCGGCTCAGTGTTGATTCAAGCTGTTTCGTCAGAGTATATTCCGGATTGAGCGATGACAGTATGGTTTTAAATTCAGAGTTGAGATATACTGAACCGTGTTGTTGACCGGAGCCGGAAATACCGGCTATGGTCTCAAGCTTGAATCCTGAGTCTTTTATCTTTTGCAACAGCATATCCAGAGCCGCCGCCCACATGAGCGGGTCGGAATGATACAATAATGGATCGGCGTTCTTCAGATAGCCGTCCGGACACTTGTATTCAGGCAGGTCTTTGCCGAAATTGATGGCGAAACCGCTATGAATTTCTCCGTTTACGGTATCAATGATTTCCGCTTTAACTCCTTGCGTACTGCAATCTATGCCCAGATAAAGACCCATGATTCATGTTTTCCTTTTTCAATTATTATGCATATTAACGTTTAATGTTTACTTCCGGCAACGCGCATAACTGCTGAATGCTGTCCAGGTCGGCAGTGCTTTGAGATTGTGCCGTAGGTTCTTTGACGCGACCGGCAAGCGCCTGTGCTATGGCGAGGGCTCTGACGCAATCTTTTATGAACTGTTTACGACATTCTATCTGTTCTGCCGGATCGGCCTCGGCACGGAGCATATGGCAGTCGAATTCCACTACGCCTTTCCAGCCGATCTTATTCAGGGCGTAAAACATAAATACAGTTTCCTTGAGCCCTTCGGGGCCGATGAGCGGTGGAAAATCGTTATCGAACTGGGCTTTTATCTGACTGCCGAAATGCAGAAATTTCAGTTTATCCATGCTGCACAGATAGCTCACGGTCATCACCGCGTTCAGCAACGCCATACTTTCATGTTGAAGCAGTTCCGGGTTTATTCCCCAGAACTCCGGTTTATTGAGTTTGCCGTAGATGAAGCCGACGGCGTGACCGCTGGTCGGCAAAAACATCTGACCGCGCGGCTCGTTGGGCTTAGGTTCAATAGTCGCGCCGATATAATTACTCATACCTTTGGCGTTGATATAAGCGGTAACATGATTGAGCCCATCGGCAAGCCAGTCGTAAACCTTGTCCCATTGGGTTGTTACCGGTACTTCGAAGCCATCGCGGGCAACCCAGTAGACAAAGTATTTTGCTCCGAAAAACTGTCCGATACGCAGAGTGCGCTCAACTTTCAACGCCGCCAGGCGACGTATTTCCGGATCGGGATTGCACAATCCGCCGTCCCTGAACAATGAATTGCCGTGCAGATTGCAGATTGAGGCGTGAATGCTTACTCCGGCGTCGTCAAGAATGGTTTTGATAGCACGAAGTTTTTTATATGCCTCACTTTGCGGGTCAAGGTCGTCTTCCGGTTCCGCCGGATTCCATGCTACCAGATCGTCATCATGATAACTGGTGCATTCGATAAGCCCTTCCTTGCCGGCCCAGGCAATGATTTTCGCGGTTTCCAGCGAGTCGAAACTATCCAGTACCTTGCCGCCGAAAGGATCGGAGAGCGGATTGCCTACACACCAGAACGGCATGGAGCGTTGAGTTACACAGCCTTTGTCATAATTCATGATAATATCACTCCTTTTTATTTTGTTTTTTAGTATTACTTTATTTCTTTGAAAAAGTACACCGCCCATGGAGGCAGCGTTTCTTTTAAAACTATTGCCCCGTCATGAGGAACTGTCAGTTCTTTAGTCCTTGTTTCAGCGTGCTTTTTTAGTTCAATTATTTTTTCACGTGTGGGAGTATCTCCGTTGTCATTCCAGAAAAGTCTGGCACAACCTGATTTTTCATCAAGTATCTCAATGTGCAGGATTGCTCCTGGCGTCAGATCATGCAAGCCTATCTCAAAATCTTTTTTATCACCGGAACGCATCACCTCAAGTGCGTCCTTGCCGTTTTTGCACATGGGAGGAGCAGTAGGAATCTGCTCTTGCGGATAATTCCAGATGACTCCGGCCAGCGTATCGTTGTCGCGGGTTATAAATGCGCCTTCGACGGCAGCCAGTTTTTCCTTGCCTAACTGATGTAAAAAGCGGTAGGCGTGAAATGCGGGTTTTTTTATGCCTTGCATATTTATCATGCCGAATCCGCCGTGGAATATCTTGAATCCGCTACCGGCTTCTTCAAAAATATCGGTAAATACCCAATATGACAATGAATCAACCAAATTGACCGAATCCAGATTTGTTTTTATTATAAAAGTAGCCGCCGGGAGAAAGTCATGACTGTGGTCACGGCTGGAAGGGCTGCTGCTCCATTCGGTAAGATGTATTTCCGCATTGGGATATGGACTTGTCTTAATTGTTCTTTTCAACCAGCTCAGATCCATGAACGTAGAGTTTACCGAACGGCTGCGTCCGGCACAGTTGCCATGTCCATCCAGAGCAAAGTCAGTAGGATAAGGGTGAGTGGAGACAAAATCCACCGGCAATCCTGCCTCTGCGCAGAAATTTAAAAAATCATTTATCCATACTCCGTGCCATTCCAGCTCGTCCAGATTGGAGACTTTATGCGTTACTTGTTCAGTCGTATCTTCAACTTCTCCGTCAAAACGTTTGTCAGGAACAAAGTTGCTAGTTGCCGGACCACCGATTTTCAGTTCTGAATCAATAGACTTTACCGCCTCTGCGCTCACCTGATATAGTTTGAAATATTCACTCTTGCTTCCGTGAAAAAAAGGATGTAAATTAGGTTCATTCCATACTTCAAAGTACCACTTGCGCACTTCTTCAAGTCCATAACGATGCACAATGTGTTTCATGAATGCTGAAATCAATTCCCGCCATTTTTCATAATTGGAAGGCGGTGCGCCATTGCCTTTCCACCAAAATACTGTGCCTGTCTCACGCGCAAATATTGATGGACAAAACCCGAACTCAACAAATGGGCGTATACCGATTCCCAGCAAAAAATCAAAAACATCATCAATATATTGAAAATTGAATTCAAGTTTTTTATCTGTTTCACGGCACACAAACATATCATCATGAAAAAGACCATGAAAACGAATATATTCAAAACCACATTCAGTTACCGCCAGACGCAGCTGATCCCGCCAACTTGCGCGAAGTCCTTCGTTGGCGCGTCCTGCTCCCACACATTTGCTCCAGTAATGAGTAAATTCAGAGCCATCCTGTTTTTTTGACACTGATAATTGAATTGACATATAATTTTACCTTCCGGTATTATTTAAATATTGTTAAAATAATAATTATAATATAACAATACATTTACATTACGTCAATCCCCTGTTTTACAGTTTGTTGGAAAAAATTATCGACTGTAAATTCCTGAACA
>JAFGXT010000181.1 GCA_016936495.1 Victivallales bacterium | reverse complement strand
CAGTCCCGCCTCACTGCACAAGTTCCATCCACAGCTCAGGCGTCGATAAACCTGAGCCCGAGCGGGACGGAATCGCCCAGCAATCGTGATTGTTCGTCGGCGGAATCCGGCTCGCTTACGCTGTCAAGATGACTTATCCAATGCGCCGGAACTTTATGTTCAACAAGAAAAGTTCTGGCGCACTCACGCTGTTCAGGTGAAATATCCAGACCCCGATCGCCACATTTTCCGACAATCCTTGACACCGCGAACAACAGTTGAGATCCAGCCTTGCCGGGATTTTCTTCGATCAGCTTGTGCAGCCATTTTCCGGCTACGGCGGCAGGGACGACATGATTTACCGGCGCCCTGAACAGTTTGCGCGCTCCCAGTCTGCCCAGCACCCAATACTCAGCGTCTTCCAGACGTTTGCCCCGCTTAAGCAAAACTTTCGCCAAAGATATTTTGTTATCCACGGGAAGAAGTTCCAAGGCTCCGGCACAACGCCACATCTCGGTTTTTTCCTGTGGCGAACCGACACGCGGATTATATTCGCCACGCAAACATATATGTTTCATCAGTTCCTGGAAAACCGTGCGCTGATGTCCGGCGCGAAGTCCCGGAGCAAGTCTGCGCCAGAACACCCACCACTCGGCAGAAGTCTGCGCATGGTCAGGATTGTTCATGCCCTGATACCAGAGTTTCCAGGCTTTTTCCAAACGGAGTTCATCGGCGGGATCGCCGAAGCCGGGACGCAGGCAGAAACCACACAGATTAAGCCAGCGGCTTTCATTTTCGGGCTTGCGTAACAACGAAGCGTAAGGCATATCTATAAAGGTATCGGCAAGCTCACGCAGAAGCGGCAGCGGCCAATCTTTGCGTTTTTCTCCGATAATATTTTCCAGATCACGAGCAAGAGAATTTACTTTATTCGCGACAAAAGCGTCGTGAATCAATTGCTTCGCCGCATCAATCTGCTGTTGTTCTATGACGATTGCGGTCTGCCCGGCGACAAAGGTGTCATCGTCGTCGCGTATCAGCCGGGTGTCAAAATGCAAAGGCCACTGATGAGAGGTGGACAGAGATTCCACCGCCAGTTTCAGCACTCCGGTCTCACTCAACTGACAGGAGACACCGGTCTCAAGCATACGTTTTTCATGTTTACCAAAACGAAGGACACATATCAAACTTGATACCGGAGTGAGTTCCGTGGCATCGTCAAGAAGCATTCCTGCCGCGTCCCCTACCCGGGTCGAGCTGCTGTAAAGAGGAAATTCCGCGGTACAATTGGTCTCAAGCTGAAATCTGCGTTCATTTCTGATAACAACACCTTCATCTGTACCGCGCGGCATGACGCACAAGTAACGTCTGGCTCCGGCTTCGCCGGAGACTTCCAGATAATACGCACGGGATGTACCGCTTTTGACTTTCACTCCTACACCGCGACAACTCAACGCGTATGAAGCTGCGCCATAGGCGACTGCCAGATTAAGATCGCGCGTCCTGAGCTGCTTGACCGGTTTATTATCGGGAAACAGTCCAGATACGGCGTCGGCAATGCGCCGCCTTATGTCTGACGGGATCATCGACCCGCCGTTGAAAAGTATACGATCAGGACGCAATGGAGTAGAACCATCGCCCCCTGCTACTCTGGCGGCGTAGCGCAAAAAAGCCAACAGATGACGGGTTATCGCCGGATCTGCGGCATATGGCAACCCCATAGTCTGAATACCGGAGCGCTTTGCCGGGGACGGCGTTTGAATATCTATTTCCGGCAGGAATCCATCATAAATCAATTCCAACAAAGCGGATTTACTAAGCATGGCTTTTCTACTGCCGCCAATCACCGAACTGCCTTGCGAAAGAATGGTAACCGGAAGTTCATCGACATCCGGCGATTCAAGCAATTTCTCTTTGACCTCGCGCACACGGGAACAAAGCGCCGCCCAGTCAGCGGATGGCAAATGGGTATTCCATTCCTGTTCGATCTTTTTCGCCAGCGCAATATCAATATTATCTCCACCGAGAAGCAGGTGTTCTCCGGCGGCGGTGCGCGACAACACCCCGTGTTCATCCAAAGCAACAATTGAAAAATCACTAGTGCCGCCGCCTACGTCAACGATCAGCACTGACTCCCCCGGAGCCAGCTCCTCACGCCATTTATCCTGATTGCGATTAAGCCAGGAATAAAACGCCGCCAGCGGTTCTTCGAGCAGATTTACATGCTTAAATCCGGCTTGCGCCGCGGCGGCGAGCGTAAGCTCCCGCGCGGTCTCGTCAAATCCGGCAGGTATAGATATTACCACCTGTTGATTTTCAATGACGCATGTTTCGCCATCGGCGTCCCTGACCGCGCCAAACCGATGATTCCAGGCGTCGCGGATATGGCACAAATAAACGCAGGTTACTTCCAGCGGCGAAAGCTTGCGTGTGCTCTCGGGAAACCCCCAGGGAAGAATCGCGGCACGCCGGTTAACCCCGGCATGACAAAGCCAGGATTTCGAAGAAGCGATATATCGGGACGGAATCAGCACTCCATCATTTTTCGCGTATAAGCCCAAAGCCTTATCTTCGGCGGAGCTCCAGGGCAAATTCAAAGCGCCCGGCGGAAGCTGTGCGCGTTCAGCCAGATAACATGCCGCCGGAAAAATCTTTTCAGCGCGAAGTTCTCCCGGAGCCACTAATTGAGTTACCGGAAATATTTCCAATTTATCGGCGGTGCCGGAAGCGGTATCAACATAGCTTAGTGCAATATTAGTTGTGCCAAGGTCAATACCGATGGCGAAACGGGAACTATGATACATCTGACTCACCTGTTTTACTTCTTAATTCAAACTCCAATTTCCAGCATGATTCGGGGTCGGCGGCGGAAACACACCACAGTTGGACGGTACCGGTCTCGGTAAGCTCACTGCGCAAAGTAACCGGAATCATACTGCCCGGAGGAACAGATTCTTCATGCGGCAGAAAAGCCGTCAGAGCGGGAATCTCCGTCAATGCGTCTGAATTATCCGCGTCAACGATAACACTGCCGAAATCGTCTTCGGGGCGTTCAGTGGAAGAAAAGAAACGGAAAGACGCACTTTCACCCACTATTAATCCAAGCCCGTCATAATCTATATCGTTCCCGCTCCCCTCCTCCATACCAAAAGGCACCACGCACAAAGCCTGTACCGGCGGAGCAAATCCCGGGATAGCGGGCATGGTTGATTCTACCCCTATATAATAGGAATGAGAACTGCCCGCCTTTATCCTGACTCCGCCACCTTGTCTGACGCCGGCATAACAGCAGGCGCCACGGCCTACCGCCAGATCCGGATCATTACCTTCGAGCACGGAAAGCTTGGCGCCCTCCCCTAACCAGCTGTTAACGGTATCCAGCAGACGTTCACGGATAGCGGCGGCTTTGGTAACGCCTCCGTTGAAAAGGATAAACCGTGGCATATCAGACGATTCAAGACAATGCCGGCTCATAAACTCAGCCAGATGCCGGGTTATAGCCGGATCGGATTCGTATTTAAGTCCAAAAGTACGCAAGCCGGAACGGCTGGACTGTTGCGGAAGGTCAGTCAGGGCGCATTTCGGAAAAAAACCGTCCAACACGACTTTTCTGAGTTCATTATTGGTAATCATGACCGTAACGGTACCGCCGATGACGCTGCTGCCTCTGCCAAGCACGGTCAGATGCCGTGGCGGCGCATAGGGATCGCTAAGCATGATTTCTTTGGCGTCACGACATGCCTGAGTAAGTCCCATAATCTGATAATTGTCCAGATTAATATTTTTATCGGCGCGCAATTTAGCGGCGGCGGTATACGCGGCAGCAAGATCCATATTGTCGCCACCAAGCAGAATATGCCTGCCCACTGCGATACGTTCAAGCTCCAGATTACCATCGCGGCCGGATGCTTTTATTAAACTGAAGTCGGAAGTACCGCCGCCAACGTCGCATACAAGGACAACATCCCCCGGCGACAACTTTTTGCGCCAGTTGCTCTCGTGCTCGTCCAACCAGGAATAAAATGCCGCCAGTGGTTCCTCCTGAAGGACAATATTCAAGCCTGCTGCTCGCGCCGCTTCAACAGTAAGCTCACGCGCCACCGCGTCAAAAGACGCGGGAACGGTAAGCACCACCTGCTGACGAGCCAGAACTTTGTCCGGGTCGTCAACCGCCATAACATAATCCCAGGCACAGCGAACATGCTCAAGTATTCTTACTGTAGCCTCCAAAGCCGATAACTTACGGGAAACATCAGTGGAATGAGGGGGCAGCAACGCCGCCCGTCTGTCGATATTATCGGCACACAACCATGATTTTGTCGAAATAATCACTTTATCCGGCTGCGTCGCCGCGCAATCACGAGCATAGGCACCGACGGTATAGTCGATACCCTGACGCCAGGGCAGATCCATATCTCCAGCTTTCACATCACCCTCAGCGGGCAGGTACACGAAAGAAGGTAATGCGGGCAGAGATTTCAGTTCCCCCGGAGCAATGAGCTGGGGAATGTTAAAAAGTTCTGTTTTTGCGCCACTTACGCCATTTTCCTTATAATATACAACCGTATTGGTCGTTCCCAGGTCAATTCCTACAAGATAATTCATCGTGAAAATATCCTAATCTTTAACTTGTTGTATTTACATCACCTCCTCAAAATAATACCGATTTGCTTTATGGCAAACCCGGCGTGAAAAAAAAGACGGCAATTAAGTTCCAAAGGGGAAATATTTTCACGGCAAAAGCTTCCTCTAAAAATTTTCTACAAAGATGGCATGACATATGCTATGTATATATTTCACCGAATTGGTCTCGAAAAGAGAACAATGCAGTCAGGTGTCGGTACACATTGGCACGCTACCTGCTTGTAAAAGTCAAGTGTGAAGTAGTTTTACAAACAGCTAAGGAAAATGGTAAAATGAGTAAGACGATAGATTTTTCTAAAAACTCCATTATGGAGATAGGGCGGAACAGCCACTGCGTCGTGCAGGAAGTCCGCGCGGAGAATGTCTTTACCTTTTCTGAAGGGATACTTGGCTTTGAAGACATCAAGGAGTATGTGTTCCTGTTGAATGAAAAGGTGGCGCCATTCATGTTCATGCAGGCTCTGAACGGATCAAACATCTCGTTTGTCTGTGTGGAGACCTTTCTGATCAAGCCGGATTATTCGATCAAGCTTCCCGAAGCCAACGTCGAATTACTGGAACTGGAGAGTCCCAAAGAGGCTCTGATTCTGAGTCTGGTTACGGTCAACGCCAACATGAAACTGTTCACCGCCAACTTGATGAGCCCGATAATCATCAACATGGCGAAATCCAAAGGGCAGCAGTTTATTCCTGATTCGAGCATCTATCCGGTAAAGTACAATATCTGGAAAGGTATTGAAAAGATGAAGAAGACCGAAGCGAAAGCCGGATAATAATTTTTAAGAAATCAGGAGTTAAAATCATGAGTATTGAATCACTGACATTTGATGATACATCCATCCTCAACAGCAAGATGATGGAAGTGTCGATGGAAGTTCAAAAAGTGATAGCCAACAATCTTGCTAACGCGGAAACTCCTGGTTATACCAGATTAAAACTGGATTTTCAGAACAGCCTGAGTAAAGCAGTCAAATCAGGCAGCATCAGCGAGGTTGAAAATCTGGATCCCGAACTGGTGGAGGACACCACCAATGCCCCCGGACTGGATGGCAACAACGTCTCCGTGACCTTGGAAATGAATGAGATGATGCAAAACAGTGTCTTTTACAACCTCTTAAACAGAGCATTCAAGACCCGTATGGGCATTTTAAAATCGGCCATCAGAGGCTGAAGGAGGATTCCATGATAAACCTTATACCGGCAGCAAAAATAAGTTCCACAGCTCTTGAAGCCGAAAGAACCCGTATGGACATATTGGCGAACAACCTCGCCAACGCTCAATCCATCGGACAGGACGGCAAAGTATATCATCGCAAAGTCGCAATATTTGAAAGCGTGATGGATGAACAGCTTGGTGGCGACAATCTCGGCGGCGTAAAGCTCACCGAGATTATCCCTGACAGCTCAAGAGCTCCGAGCAAGCAGTATATGCCTTATCATCCGGAAGCCGACGAGGAGGGCATGGTGCTCACTCCGAACATCTCCCCGATCGAGGAAATGGTTGACATGATGACCGCGACAAAAGCCTATGAGGCAAACCTGTCAATAATGAAAGACAGTCGCTCAATGGCGGATAAAACTATAGATCTTCTAAAATCTTAGTTGAAATTAAAGCTTTAAACGTATATGATTTATATTGGGAAGAAGTAACAGGAGACATAAAACATGATTGACGAGATTTCAAACGAACAACTTTTGCAACAGATGCAGGAGATCAGAAGTTCGATCAATACTGAGAGCGTCCAAAAGGCTTCTGAGCCGGGACAACTTGATCAGGAATTCGGACAGGTTCTCGACAAGCTCATCACCGATGTGGATCAGGCGCAGAAAGAAGCCGACATGTCCATACAGCAGCTCGCGACGGGGGAAACAACGAGCATTCAGGACGTAGTAATGAAGATCGAACAGGCGGACGTCTCCTTCCAGCTCATGAAAGAAATACGCAATAAACTACTTGAAGCATATAAAGAAATCATGACGATGCAGACTTGACAAGTCATAAAAAAATTGAATCTACACTATCACGGGATCGCAAGCGATCCCGTTTTTTTATCACAAGACATCACGCAAATATACAATTACATTTTTTTCACAAAGACAATGCTTTCTAATTTGATTTTATATCTCTGCCCATGTATCTTTAAGAAAAACCCATATTAAATACGGGAAAAACCCAATATGGAATTTAATTTACTCAATAATGCGAAACTACATGAAGCGCTGAATCTGCTTAACGAACAGTTACTGTTGCAAGATGCTCCTTTTACGGGGCTGGTAGTTTGCGGAGGATCTGCACTTATAGCTACCGGTCTAATAACCCGGACAACTAGAGATGTAGATATTCTCGCATTAATGCATGACTCAAAATTAAAAGAATCAGAACCATTACCGGAATACCTGCTTCATGCGGCAAATCAAGTGAGGCGTATTCTCGACTTACCGCAAAGCTGGCTTAATAACGGTCCGGCTGCGCAATTTCAAATGGGACTCCCTGATGGATTTACAGAACGCCTCCATAAGGTTATAGTAGGGGAAAAACTGGAGATGTATTATATCGACCGAAGAGATCAAATATTCTTCAAGACCTATGCCTCAGCCGATCGTGGCGGTTATCATGTTACGGATCTTTTAGCATTGAACCCTGCCGAAGACGAACTGGTTGACGCGGCACGATGGTGCATGGCTCAGGATGTGTCTCTGGAATTCCATCAGATTATAAAAGACATGTTCCGCAAGTTAGGAGTGAAAAGTGTCAGCGATAGAATTTAAGCAATCATATTTTGACGCGTTATTAAATCTGCTCTGGCGGCAATGGAGCAGACTTGGCGTAGCCGGGCAAATCTCTCCCCAAAGCTCACCATACGTTCTTGACCCTGAATCATTATTGCTGTTTTCAGCATATTTCTGCCGCTATGACCAGAGACTCTATGATCTTATAATAGACTGGTTGCAAGAGAATGGCGGGTTCATTAACATGCAAAGACTGAAAACCATAGGCGGCAAAGCCGAATATGATTATTCAGCCTCCCTCGGTTTTATTGCCTCTCAATTGAATCCGCAACGCAACCGAAAATGGAGAAAAACAGCCGTAGAATTAATTCCAGAAACCACCGTTACGACGCCAATGTTTCTATTGCCTGACGGAACCAGTCTGGAATATTGTCCACATATAGATGAGGCGGCATTAAAATATGGCTTCATCCGGAATACTTACCGCTATTCCGGCAAAGTCTGCCCGTTTCCACTTCAAGACTGTGCTACTATCCTGCTTCAATTACGTGGTATTTTCGGGCTTTCAGCACGAGCTGAAACCATACTTGCATTACTTAACAAGGAAACATGCAAGATTCAGGACATCGCCGAGCTAAGCGGTTTTTCATGGAAATCCATACAGGACGTCATTGCAGAATTGAGTGCGACCCCAGTAGTTTCCACTCATGAGGAAAACAGACGTGGACGATGCTACTTCCTGAATTCACCGGAAAAGATTCGCCAGTTGTTCGAAACCGAAAACTTTGTCTTTCCTGACTGGGGAACGATTTTCAACATACTGTTCCATATCTGGAAAACTGTTTCAAATCCACGGTTGGCACATTTATCCGATCAGACTTTTAGAGGAGAAATTGAACGGGTATTTTTAGACAATACAGGAAGAACCTTCCTCCATACAAGAATAGATGAGCTAAAATTTATAGATGCAGATAAATTTACCCTCCTGCCGGAGATTTTGGACAAATTGTAAGGAGGCGCCCACAAGGCATATAAGCGGGTAACGTTATGCGGGGATTGATTTTTTGCGCGCTTTATTTTCGTACATTATCTGGTCAGCCTCGTCGATAAATTTATCCACGGTCTGATGCCTTTCCGGGTCAAATTGCAAAGCGCCCCAACTGTAAGCGATCTCATATTCTTTGCCATTAGTGCTGTTTTCTTTTTCCAGTTCAACGTCAATTCTACCGCAAATGGATTCTATGCCTTTACGATCACAACACGGGCAAATAAACATAAATTCATCCCCCCCCATGCGGCACAGCACGTCTTCCTTGCGCAGGCACTTTGTCGCTTTTCGGACAAAAGTACAAATCATGTAATCACCTTCCTTATGCCCATATAAATCATTAGCGACTTTAAGATTATCCAGATCAATATAACATATCGCCAATCCGTTACCATGGCGCAATGCTCCGGCGACCTCTTTTTTCAAGGCATCCTCGGCTGCGCGCCGATTGAGGCATCCGGTCATGGAGTCAGTACAAGCCTGGGACTCAAACATCTTCGCCAGAATCATACGTTGTTCTGATTCGTCTTTAAGTTTCTGATTAATAGCTTCGAGCTCACTGGTCTTCTTCTTAATCTTGTCGTCCATATTCTCATAAAGGCTCTTCAGCTTCAAGGTCATGGTATTAAAATGAGCCGCCAGTTCGCCCAGCTCATCTTTGACCTTTACGTTGGCACGGGCAAAAAAATCACCTTCCGCCACTTTATTAGCGGCATCAGTAATAACATGAATAGGATCGACCAGATAAAAATGCAGCATAAGCGAGAAAACCATCAATATTAAAATATAGATAATCAGCGCGGCAACGCTGAAATTACGAATAAAGACAAGCTGTTCGCTCAAATCCGACTCAACCTCTCTCTCTATACGGCCGACCGATCTCCCCGCTTTATTAAGCATATCATCATAATGAGTGAAAGCCTGCTTGTTAAGCTCTGACAAAGTATTAATACGACGAACAACAGCACCTGTTTCAAGTGCCTTAATCTTATATTCCCGAAGCAAATCGCCTATACTCCCGCGGCTGACGGCGAGCAGAAATTCATCAATATAACGGAGCCATTCCTCGGTATAAGACTCAACATAATACTGCTGAAGCGCATTTCCCTCCATACTGGCTAAAGCATTCGCTCTAACCAGATCCGCGGCAACACCGGATATCTCAGTTCGCGCCACTATATTTTTACTAAGCGTTTCAAGCTGTTCGCGCTCTTTTACAAGAACTTTATATTCTCCGAGAATTTCCTCCTTGCGAATTATGATGGAATCCTCATGAACAGCTACATTAGCAAACATCTGACGCAACTCGTCCGGGATTACCAGTCGGGAGCGTTCCGACTTTATCCAGCGAAGAAGCTGACTGAATTTAGCGGGATCATTACCCTCGATCAACTGTTTAATACGTTCTTTCTGTTCCATCTGCTCCGTCATAAGACGGTTGATGAGATTGACAGACTCGAAATTGGCGCGGGCATTTCTGAACAACACGGCTATAACCATACTTACCGCCGCGATCAGCGCAAAATTAATAATAGTGTACAAGCCCACCTTGTATCTTAATTTCATAAAATCATATTCCCTTAAAAATCAACAAAATATCACAGTATAACATGATAGCAGAAAATCCGCCTGAAAACAAATAAAAAACTTATCCATGCGGAATTTTCACAAAAAAATAATCAAAAAAAGAGCTTCCAGCTCATCAAGACTGGAAGCTCCCGCAAAATCAAATATTACCGATCACTCTATCCGGCGCAGTTGAGTCTACCTCCTGCAAGAACGATTTGAATGTCTTCTTCTGACATCTTATGAGCAAGTTCGATAGAAAAACTTTCGCCATTGGACTTACTCACCGTAGCGTTCAAATTCGCGCCCACCTTAAGCTCACGAGCATTATTAATGGTAATCGTATCAGTCTGATCTATCCGGTCATAGTCGCTATGATCGACAAAAACCAGAGGCATAATGCCGAAATTAATCAAATTGGCGGAATGGATACGTTCAATCGCAAAGGCTATTACCGCCTTGACGCCGAGATACATCGGGCATATGGCGGCATGTTCACGAGAAGAACCCTGACCGTAACTGTCGCGACCTACGATCACGCCATGCCGTCCGGCATCCCGCACTGCTGCTGCACGCTCGGCGAAAGATGGTTTACCTTCTTCCGTGAAACATTCAAACACCACTTTGGAATAAGCGGGAATATTACTGCGCAGTTTCAGATGAATTCCAGCAGGCATGATATGATCGGTTGTGATCTTATCGCCAACTTTTATGACAACCGCACCATCAATTACTTCCGGCAGCGGACCATTTTCCGGAGGACTGCCGATTGTGGGTTTACGTATTATCTCTACTTGAGAGCTGTCCGCCGGAGGCGGTATTATCATATCGTCATTGATTAGAAATTCTTCAACATCCTCAATCCGGGGATAGTCCATTTTCAGCTCACGAGGATCGGTGATAGCCCCGGTAAGCGCGGCGGCACAGGCGACTTCCGGGCTCACCAGATAAGCAGAATCGCCTTTAGTACCGGTTCTGCCCGCGAAATTACGGTTGAAAGTACGCAATGAAACTGTATCATCGGCCGGGCTCTGCCCCTGTCCGATACAGGCACCGCAACCGGCTTCGAGTATTCTCGCGCCGGAGGCGATAATATCCGCCAAAGCACCGTTGCGTGAAATCATTTCCAATACCTGCTTACTGCCGGGAGCGATGGCAAAAGTAACCGTATCGCTGACACGTTTGTTTTTCAACATCGCCGCGACTATCATCAAATCCCTGTAAGAACTGTTGGTACAGGAGCCGATAATGACCTGATCGACTTTTTTCCCGGCAAGCTCACGGATAGTGCTGATATTATCCGGACTGGACGGGCATGCCGCCATGGGTTCTACTTCAGAAAGATCAAGTTTTATCACCCGATCATATTCGGCGCCGGCATCGGGCAGCAACTCCGTCCAAACGTCCCCCCTGCCCTGCGCTTCAAGAAAAGCTTTAGTCTTGTCATCGGATGGAAACACAGATGTGGTTACGCCGAATTCCGCACCCATATTAGTGATGGTGGCACGTTCGGGGACAGACAGAGTAGACACTCCGTCGCCGAAATATTCGATTATACAGCCAACATTCCCCTTAGTGCTAAGAACACTCAAGAGCTTGAGAATAACATCTTTAGCCGCACACCAGCTACTCAGGGCGCCACTAAGTTCCACCCCGATTATCTTAGGATATGACATTCTGAACGGCACTCCAGCCATTGCCAGCGCCACATCCAGACCACCGGCACCTATAGCCATCATACCGATGCCGCCATTGGTTGGGGTATGAGAATCAGATCCCAGCAAAGTCTTTCCCGGCACACCAAAGCGTTCCAGGTGTACCTGATGACATATACCATTGCCGGGACGGGAAAAATATACACCTTTTTTCGCCGCTACCGTTTGAAGATAAAGATGATCATTACGGTTTTCCGGTCCGTTCTGCATCATATTGTGATCGACGTAGGAAACTGAGAGTTCAGTTTTCACCCGGTCGATTTTCATAGCTTCAAGTTCGAGATAAGCCATTGTACCGGTGGCGTCCTGAGTCAAAGTCTGATCAATTCTTACCGCCACGGGTTCACCGGGCTGCTTGCCGCCCGACACATAATGTCTGTCGATTATTTTCTGGACAACTGTTCCTTTGGCCATTTGCGTTCCTGTAAATTTATTGAATGTTTAATATATATTGAAAAATAATATTCGCTTAATATAGCTCTGATCAGTAATTTTTCCACCACTGATTATTTTTGGAAATCATATGACCCGGATCACGCCATTCACGTTCGGCCACCATATCGGTGGCGCCGTAGACCTCCAACTTATAGGCGATAATCCTGCGGGCACGGGCACTTTTCAAAGGGATTGTTATCTTACGGTCTCCGATACTGCTCCTCAAGTGGTCTAAATGCATAATCCCCCGGTCAAAACTGGTCAATGCCTTCATCAAAGCACCACGATCACCAATCCCGCTTTTAGAACTCACTTTGGCTTCTTTAGGATAATAATAGAACTGCACTTCCCGATTACCGGAAT
>JAFGXT010000180.1 GCA_016936495.1 Victivallales bacterium | reverse complement strand
CGCCAAAGTTTTGATAGCCGAATGGACTATCCGGTATGTTTCTTCTTCAAAAATCAATTCATAGAAATATTCACCCGGTGAAATCCCATTATTTTTCAGGATATTTTCACGGATATTTTGAATCTTATTATGATTTAAGCATTTATTCCTGGCAACAATGTAGAGATACCCTTTTGCAGATCGTATGTTTTGAAATTCCTCTTTCCTTTGCCAGAATTCAATGAACGCCTCCTGCGCGAAATCTTCGGCAAGGTCGTTATCCTTGATATATTTTTTTGCTAAAATACAGAGTGAAGGATAAAAGCTTTCAAAAAATTGTTTGAAAGCCTGCACGTTTCCTTTCTGGATATTTTCAATTAAAAGAGTTAAGTCAGGTTCCATCAAGTTAGATTAAAATAATCTCAAATTTATATAAAAAATTATTACACAAGCAGGGAATAAAAATCAAAGACCGCATCAGCCTAATAAAAGCCGGGATTAAAATCCAATTGTCAACTCTTTATAGTCAATAACTATGACCTTCAAAAATGATCCGTTGTTTATCAACACTTCGTTTAAAAATTAGTTATTTATCTGATTTACAGTAAAATAATTAATTATTTGCCAGATTAAAACCGCAAGAGCATGTATTCATAAAGCATTGATTGATAGCTAATTAATTCAAAAAATAGCACCCCTGCGATTTATGTTTTATATTCAAAAATTGTTCTTGATGCTTTATCTTTTTCAAAAATAAAGCTTAATAAATGCAGGCGAGATTTTATGATTGAGATTTTCATGCTATACCTAAGTATTTCTTTACAGATTAACTTTCTCCAGTTGAACCGATACAGCCTTTTTGGCAAACAAATGCAACTAAGCAATCCAGAAACAAGGGGAAACTCATTTTCAATGACAATATACAAGATACTGTTTCACAATACATTATTGCTATAGAGATTTTTCCGCCTGTTCGCTATTAACCCGAACTCGATCAAAAATCGTCAACATGTCAATGAACTATTGTATTTCGGCCATATGGCCGCTATTTCTTAACGAAGTATTGTAAGTTTGAACATACATTAGTTTTCCTGTTTATTATAAATTCACGATAAAGGTGGATAGGATAAGAATAATAATTCCTGTAACCAATACAACCATTGTTTTATTACCAGCTCCTTTCCATTCTTTTAAAAAGATGCCCCAAACGTTACTAAATGCAATGTTGAGCGCCATCAGGATGCTCCAGCCGAACGCAAACATTTCAGTTGGAAGAAAGCTTTGCCCCATGACAAAAAAGAAAAACTGGAGAAAAGCGAGGGTCCCGCCCAAGCCGCTGAAGACGATGTTATTTAGTAAGACGGGGAAAGGAACAGAATAATAATCTGAGAATGTCCTGTGCTTTCTGTTCATATACATGCAGTAAACAAAATTAGTGAAAAAGCATCCCAAAGACACGTAAAAAAGGGCCAGATTCGTTTTAAAGACTTCCCTGGTCCCGCTTTCTGCAGCCAGTTTCTGCATCACGTTTCCGGCATCGATCATCCCGGGGATACCATTCAGCCCAAAGTTAATACAGGCGCTCATAATCCCGGAAAGTATTGAAATCAAAATCCCTTTTTTAAGCGCAAACTCTTTTACGGCCGCCTTTTTATCTTTTTCACTCATATCCCGGGATTTGAGCGACCCGGCATATCCCACTACCACCACGCCGGCAATGGTTATTGAGACCCCGGTCAGCATGAGAATTCCGGAAGATGTGGAAAACATGCCCAGGCCAGAAAAAAAAGGAGGGATCAAGGTGCCAAAAACCGCGCATAGTCCCAGTGCAATAGATTGTCCCAATGCGATTCCCAAATATCGCATGGTCAATCCGAATGTAAGCCCTCCAACTCCGTACAAAACACCAAAAACAACGGTCGTAACTTTTATGTACAGAGGAATGGCCGACATCATACCCCCCATATTTTCAATCGTGAACCATGCAAAAATCCAGGGGGCAAGTACCCAGGTGACGATTCCCTGAACGACCCAATAACTCTCCCACGACCAGGATTTGACTTTTCTGATAGGCACATAAAAACTGGCAGCGCACATACTTCCCGCTGCCATCAGGAGAATTCCTATAAACGGACTCATTTATATTGATTATTGACTATTTCTCAAAAAAGCCCATTGAACCGTAATAGGCCATATTGGTCTGCGTTGTATCAAGCCTTCCAAACTGCGCGATGATATTTACATCGGAACGAACACGAATGGAATACTGAACTAAAGGAGGTATCACGAGCCCCCCTATTTCATCAGCGTGATCAAGCCTTATGCAACATATTCTTTCAGCCTGAACCTTGATGGAAATATTTTTTTCAGGAGGTTTATCTTCAAAATAAAAGTCCAGCAGAATATTCGCGTCAGTTTCGTTTGTATTTAATAACATGAGCGCTTCATGCCCTTCCATTTTCCCCGAATTTTCCTTTTCGGGAAGATATCCATCCGGGAAATACCAGACTTTTGCTCCCCCTTTTAGTTTACGTATATCCATTGTTTTTATGTATTTTCCGTTCTTAATTATTCAATTCCCTTTTCACATAATTCTCGGATATAGGGAGTGATGGACACGGGCCCTTTACCGGTAATGACAAATCCTTCTTCAATCCTGTTTGAACCGCCGGGATGTCCGAATAAACTGATATCGGAGTTTACACACATCCCGCTTTTAAACGAATAACTGCTGTTTGAATCGGGGTAGGGTGATTCTGCTTCTGCAAGTCCTATTCCATGCATAGGCGGATAAATATCATATTCCTCAGCGTCTGATTTTCGAAATACTTCTTTCACGGCCTTTACCATTTCGCCTGCTGTCACGCCGTCTGATAAATATTTTTGCTGAACGTTCGCGGCCTCAAAGAGTATTTCAAGCATTTTTATCTGCTTGTCCGACATTTTGCCGGAGACAAACGGGAATTCAACCGTCGCGGTATATCCTTCATACTGGACAGCCAGCGCCGCCATGATCATATCGCCATCTTTGATAACTTTATTTGTAGGCCTTCCAATAATCGTATCGGCCCTGTTCCCGCTTCCAAAAACATGAAACGTGATTGCTTCTGCCCCGTTATATCTGGCCTCTCCCTCCGCCTGTCCTGCTACCATTAATTCGGTCTGACCGGGGTAACAAACTTCGATCAATTTTTTATATCCTGCACAGGCGATTCTTCCCGCCTCTTTCAGGCACGCGATTTCCGAAGCAGATTTGATTAACCTCAGGTTGACCAGAATATCGTCGCAATTTACGATTTCTAACCTGCTTACAGCATTTTTGATCCGATGGTAGAGCGGCCCTGAGATGTCCCAGGTTCCCGTGAGGCCAAGCTTTTTACCATCCCTGAGCGTTTCAGCAATAATCTCCCTGAAAGAAGAAAATTTGGCCATAGGATAATCAATTTCTTCAGGTACAGTTACGCATGCAAATTCCTTTACATTGCGCACATCATCCCAAACGCTCATTTCCCTGGCATATTTTTCTCCTTCGGGCGCGCAAACTAGTATCGGGTCTCCTTTCCTCGGAATAAAGCATGCTCCTCTTTCAAAAATGGGCCAAAAGT
>JAFGXT010000179.1 GCA_016936495.1 Victivallales bacterium | reverse complement strand
GGGAACCGCGGGAGCAATTAGGATTCCCACAAACAAAGGATTAGGCTAATATAAATTGGCGTTGTGCTAAATGCACAACGCCAATTTTAAAATCCTTCCTTTATATTGAAATGATGTTCATAATTTTTTAAATAATCCTTTCCTTTCTTTGAAGCATAGTACCATGTGTCTCCAAACTCATCTCGAAAGTCTGAGGGGATAACAAAATCCTTTTTTATAAGTTTGCTGAGAATATTGATCGCTTGTTTGTCAGAAAGCCTTAGCTTGTTTTTTATAAGATAGATTACTCCCCTTGAGTCATCACATAAATATAACGTCTTGTACTCTTGCTCCGTAAGCAATGATTTATTCTGGATCCTCATGGGGTTATTCAATTTACATTTTGTTACATGCAATGAAAGAACCCTAACTATTTATATGTTGCGCTGATTTACATGATTTTTTGATATTCCAATTGATATCATTATTTTCTTGACTTTTCAAATTATTTAGGTTATGGAGGTAGATGTGGATTAGGAAAAAACCTTTAATTCGGCTTAACCAGAAAGGAAGGTGTATTTTCTAATGCTTTTGAAAAACTCAGGTTTCACGTGTGTTTGAATGGAAAAATTCGATTTCACATAGGAGAACTAAGATGAGTGATGTTGAAAAAAGATTAGCAGATTATATTGATGTTGAAGTGCGTCTTGACGATCATCCCCCAATTGGCCCCCATATTAATGTTGAGTCAGTTATCGACTTAGAGGGAGCCAAAGAAGGACGTCAAATGAGAATTACCAATAATCACGTCCCGTTTGATATTAGCAAGTCTTGATTTCAAGCGAAGCCCCCTTAAAGAAGTAAGGGGGCTTCGCTACATTTATATAGATTCAAACCAGTTAAATTCATGGACAAACATAAAGTTTTTCAAGTTGGCAGTAAGGGATGCACTGATTGTCGAATAGATTATTTACTGATAGAGAGGAGTGTGTCACTGCATAAGAATATTTGTGCTCTTGCAGCCGAACTTGATTTGGAAATCGATGACTTTGACGTTGATTATTCTGAATCTGTAGGGATTAGAATTTCGGATAATAAGATGTATAAGATGATAATAGCAGACGAGAGCGATGAATGTGTCTGGGTTATTATTGAGACTCAAAAAGAAAAAGAAATACTTATGAAAGTAGTTGAAAAATATTTCATTTTCAATTAGTTCGAGAACTACAACTATATCATTTTAGCCACACCTCATCACCAAATCCCTTTAACTTTCTCCATCGTCTCGGCAGAAATCCTGCTGTTTTCTGAGAATATCTTCTGAGCATGTTTAACAACGGTTCGGGGCAGGCTGCTCTCATGTCCGGATTCCTCTTCTGCCATGGCCTGTGAAAACGCCTCTGAAATATTCAATGACGGATCAATACGTTTCTTGTGCCATTGCTGAATCGAATCAAGCACTTTCGGTTGAGACTCTTTAATGACTCCGAAAACAACATGATAAATCTCTTCTGAGAGCGTGTTCTTCGATGCGTATCCAGGACGATAAACCGTAAAACAAAATCTTCCATTATCTTTATCAAGGGATGCAGAGCCCTGAATAACAGGACTTTTATTCTTCCGAGATTGTTTGGGCCAATTTTCTCCCCTTGATTGTCTGGCAATCTGGCTTGAAGCATAAGGTGCATTATCATCGAAAACCAGCATGGAGTGATTTTTAATCCAGTTCACATTTTCCATTTTATTAACAATGGTTTCGAGTTTTTCCGGGACACGGAGCCCGTATCTCCATTCATCCTGGAGACTTTGCTGAGGATAAACGATTGGCAGTTGAGGATTATTTTGGGCCGAAGCCAATCTCTTTTTCTCTTCCTGCCAGCTCGGCCAGACGGCGTCGATATCAGGTCGTGAAATCTCGGGTCGTTTATTCGACAAAATCTGATTAACGGTATCCGGGTCGTTTTCCTGCATTTGCCGCCAGAGTTTTCTGGCGATTTTTACAGCCGTCGGTCTATGTTTCGTTGCTGCACCCATTCTCTTGACCTTATTGATCCTCTCGGCTAATTGAGGTTCGTATTTTTGTATTTGCTGCCACTCTTTCCGTTGAAGCTCTTGAGCGGTTTTAAGGTCCTTCGTTGCCGTTGTCAGTCCGTCAGGAACCAGTTTACGACGGAATTTTAAATGGGTCATCACCCAATAATAACCGCCGGAAGTATGTTTTGATATACAGCCGGGAAGTTTGTTTTTGCATTTTTCCGGAATAAGGGGGATTTGGGCTTGCCCATGCTTAGGGCTCCAATAATAACGATTACCTTTTAAGAAAATACTTCCGGGAACTTCATTTTTAAGAAGCGTCTTAGAAAAGCTGCTTCGCTGCCGCCATAATGTTTCAGCATAATCATTATATCGCTTTCGTGCATCTTCCCATGCCGATTTTAGAGCTTTATTATCGATATCCGGATGACGATATAACGCTTCAAATGCATCCGTTCGATTCTGATTAGCTTCTTCAATGATCGCTTCTAAATTCGAGGAGACAGGTGATTGTCTGTTCTGTTTAATCAGCAATTCCGTTGCCATCGCCTCAAGAGCCTGAAATGCCAAATCGCCGGGAAGCCGTCTTGCTCCCTTATAGGTATTTGTCTGAGAAAATGTCTTATCGCGTCCAAAGGCATGGGGCAGTCGGCTTTCAAGTCCTTCGGGAAGCTTCTTTTGACCATCGGCGATTTCCATAAATTTATCGTCAGCTTCTTTTTTGAATTCTGAAAAGTATCGTATATTAAAAGCAGCGTCATCATACGCCTGGGCCCGTTTCTTATCGACCGGTCTGGAGTTGCCTTTATGCTGTCCTCGGAGCATTTCGGAACGCTGATGTATGCTGACTGCCAGTCGAGCCGCACCGTTAGGGCCAAATAGTACCGCTTGTGGCATGGAGATATTGTGTTTTTTAGCGTATTCTTCAAAATAATCCATATCCTTATCTGATCCGGGAGCAGATAACCGTTTCAAGGTCTCAATATAACTGGAATTCATAAGTTCATCGACTAATTCCGGTTCTTGAGGATGATTCATATGGTGCCTGATATATCCTCGAAAAACCCGGGTTGCCTGTCTGTATTTTTCAGGATCGCTGAGGAATTCTTCAAAGTCACGAACAAAACGAGCTTGTCTGGAACGACGACCATGTTCTCTTTGAATCTTTTCCTTTAATCCTGCTTTTGGATTCATTCCGACAGAATAATAAGTTCTTGACGAGTATTTAGCCGGAGCGTTAGCGTTTTCATGAGAGCAGATATATTCAAGACCATCCGCCTTGCTACCGGAATTGCTTTCTCGAATTATATTTTGGGAACTTAAGTCAGGTGCCATCTAAATAATGGCATCAAAACAGCTTTTAAACGATTGAACTGGATTGCTCTACAATTTCAGAGTACACAGATCAGTTGAATTCTTTTAAGGGATAACAACTTTAGTTCTTTTATGGAGACAAAAAATAAACCGCAATCATCCGAACTCGGTGAAATAATTGATATGACCAAGCAATTGATTGAAGAAGCAGACAAAAAGATTATGGAAGCCACTGAAAAAACAAAGGCCGCCGAGAAGCTTGTCTCAACGGCCTTATGAGATTATTCCGCTATGAAGATTATCTGCGTTTTCTGAGGGCCAAACAACCCAATCCCAATAAAAGAACTGTTGCTGGCTCCGGTGTCACCTGCATGGCGATGATTCCACCAGCTATTCCGATAATACCGATTCCACCTCCTGTCGTAACCGGTTGGGGTTGCCACCATGCATTAAGCTGGTAGTATTCACCTGGCAGTGTAGCAGCGACCTGCGGATTGGAAACATAGACTGAAAAGGGGAAATACAGTACTTCCCCCGAAGGCACATGCGCAACGTCCCATTCTTTTTCGGTCACAAGTTCCATCGGATCTAACGAGAAGAAAAGCTCATCAAGTCCAAGACCGCAAGTCAAACTGACGCTTGGAATCCAGTCTCCGCTTCCAACAATGCCCGAAAATGTGAATTCATAAATGGTTGTATCTCCCCGTTCGATAATGACCGGCGGCATCCAACTGGCTTTTCCATAGCTTGCAGGGGTAATTCCGAATATCGCAAAAGCATTCGAGCTTATCGATAACCCTGCCAATACAATACATTCAATCAGAAACTGTCTTTTCATCTTTCTTCTCCTATTAATTATTTGAGTTTTATGGATTTTGATACAGGGATTGAATTTCAGAGACCGACAAGGCCCGGTTCCAGATTTTGATTTCGTCCAGCGACGCATTGACAAAATTTGCTGCTGTTCCGTTATTGTTTCTTGCCCCGATAAACATATTCTTATCCACAGAGTCCGAATTTAATGTTCCGGATGCATGGTGTGTTAAGGATTGACTCACTCCATCGAGATACATGTTTATATTCGAATCTGACGTCCCATCCTGCGTGATGGTGACCATGTGCCAATTGCCGTTCTGATAGGTCATATTGGTTGTATAGACTTCCACTTCATTGGAGCCGTCATATAATCCATAGCTGATTGTACCCGGAGATCGGTTTAAAAATACGTATAAATAGTCGTTTCCATCATAACACGAAAAAATATGCCGTGTTGCGGTTGTTGTTGTTTTCAGCCAGAAATTGATTGTCTTGCTGGAGGAAAGATCTGTCATCTGGAAATTACTATCCATATAGTCATTGATCCCATCAAAACTTAATGCCTGTCTTGAGCCATCTGAAATCGGCTGTGCTTCATAAACATTTCCATCGTATCCGTTTCCAGTGTCATCGTGCCCAGTATCTGCTACGTTATCAAAGCTCCAGTATACCGCCATATCGGACGGCGGATCTGTCGCGGCCAATGTTGTGGCGGCGGCCGGATTGGAAACAGTTCCCGCATTGCCCGCAGAATCTCTGATTTGAACGGTATAGGTATATTGAGTGTTAGGGTCCAGGCCAGTGTCCATATAAGTTTCCGATAACTGCCATCCGCTGTCATCTCCGCCAGGATTGCCGGATAATTCAGCAAAATAGTACTCAACAGGACCACTCGTATCGATTCCCGCAGTCGCGGTCATTTCGATGCTGTTTTGGCTTACGGCTGTCGGGGAAGAACTGAATATGGCTGGATTTGGTTCCGGCGGCAAAACATCCACCGTTATGCCAGCAAGCCAGTTCTCGCATAAGACCAACAACTCTCCTAAATCGATTTTCGTATTAAGATCAAATAAATAAGCAGCACCAGTGTAGGTGTCGTTTCCATAGGCACCAATGATGAGAGCATCACCAATAGAAACAGAATAGCCAAAGCGATCATTTTCTGCTGCGTCAGAAGCAATCAGTTTCTTTAACTGGTTTCCGGTTGCAACATCAAACAGATACGCTGATCCAGAGTTAGAACCTCCATCATCGTTTGCCATTGCTCCAACGACTGCTATATCATTTTTGATGTCAACAGAATAGCCAAAGTAATCATTCTCTGCTGCATCAGAAGCGGTTAACTTCATCAATTGACTGCCTGTTGTGATATTAAACAGATAAGCTGCACCAACAGTGGCCTTTCTATGGGCTCCGACGATTGCAACATTACTCTCGATGGCAACAGATTGACCGAAATAGTCGTTCTCAGCCGCATCCAGGGCCGTTACTTTTGCTATCTGGCTTCCCGTTGTGGCATCAAACAGATAGGCCGCCCCTGAATTCAGGCCACCATCATCTTTTCCGGGAGCCCCAACAATTGCGATATTTCCGTTGATTGCAACAGATTTTCCGAACTC
This sequence comes from Victivallales bacterium, assembly GCA_016936495.1. Lineage (GTDB taxonomy): Bacteria > Verrucomicrobiota > Lentisphaeria > Victivallales > SZUA-371 > JAFGXT01. Next base: position 2,783 of record JAFGXT010000179.1, on the reverse strand, counting down.
ATCCCCGGCAGTTGCATCCGATGCCGTTAATTTAACGGTTTGGCTTCCTGTTGTAACGTTAAATACATAGGCTGAACCGGAATCGGAACCTGCTGTATCATTTCCATATGCTCCGACGATTGCCAGATTGCCGTCTATAGCAACGGAATAACCAAAGTATTCGTTTTGGGTGAGGGTAGGATCAGAAGGCATCAACTTTGCCAACTGGTTTCCTGTCGTGATATCAAACAAATAGGCCGCTCCGACATTGAGACCTCCTTCATCGTCCCCCTTGGCTCCGACAATAGCAACATCCCCGTCTATCGCAACGGAATAGCCGAAATCATCGCCATGATTGGCATCAGAAGCCGTCAGTTTTCTCAGTTGGATGCCGGTTGTGACATCAAACAGATAAGCAGAACCATAATCATAAAAAGACACGCCATCCTGAAATGCCCCAACGATTGCGATGTTCCCGTCGGCTGAAACGGCCCGACCGAAGTAGTCGCCTTGTGCTCCATCAGAGGCAGTCAGCTTCATTAGTTCGTCACCTGCCGTCTGAATTGTAAGCCATTTATCCGCAAAGACGGAAAAATCTTCCAAGTTAACGCCATATTGACCAGTATAATCGCCGGGAATATCACGTTGCCAGTGCAGGATTGGATAGCCTGACTGATAAGGTGTTCGCCAGATATCATCGGTTCCATTGATGGTTTCTCCGACATAGTCCCATCCGGCGTCCAGAAACGTATTCGAATTGTACATCTGTGTTGTCGTTTTTCCTTCGACATTTTCAACGGTACCCGGTGTTGTTGCGAGTACATAGCCGACCGTCGTTCCTGATGTCTCAGTATCCCAGAAGCAATTCCTCATTTCCGAGCCGGCACCAAACTGACGACCGCAAAAACCACCCACATTGATTGTTCCGGTAACAGCTCCGGTCGAATAGCAGTTATAAAGACCACTGTCCGTCACGTTATATCCACAGAAACCTCCAACCCGGTCATAACCGGAGACTGAGCCTGTTGCGTAGGAATCGAATATAAAACCTCCTTCATTATTCGCTCCGCATAATCCCCCCACATACATTGAATTAGCGCCCGAGGTTATATTACCTGTTGCATAACAATAGCCGACTGTCGTTCCGTCCTCCCAGCTGAGTCCAACAATGCCGCCCAGATAATCCGAGTTGTCACCTCCTGTGACATTGACTGATGAAGAACAACTTGAAACCGTACTAAAAACACCTGCGGCTGCCACCCAATTTGTTCCAACAATACCGCCAAAATAATTCGAATCATAACCGCCCTGAATGACCCCGGAAGAACTACATCGAACGATACTGGAATTGGTTGTGAGGCTCGCATTAACTCCGGCAATACCGCCAATATACCCTGAGCCAACGCCAACTTCAATGTTGACGGATGCTGTGCAATCGCTGATGTAACCTCCTGAATTCTGACCCGTTAAGCTGCCGACATAGGCACTATAGTCTATGGAGATTGAACCCGTCACATCACAATTGCTTATCGTTCCTATATTTTCCCCACAAATAGCACCTGCATATACGGATGGATTCGTCGGCGAAGCAGCCATGACACCGAAATTGTTTACAGTTAATTCAGACACCTGTCCCAATGGGGCTATTTGTCCAAACAAACCGAGATAATCATTCCCGCTTGTCCCTGCGTCAATCATCAGATTCGATAGGGTGTGGCCATTTCCATTAAAGCACCCGCTGAAAGAAGTCCCCTGAAAACCGTCAGAAGTTGAAGTATCTGATGCAATGACCGCTTTGGGATATGTTGTTCCAGAAAGATCAATGTCGCAATCCAGCCGAACATGATCATCCCAAAAGCTGGAATTGTTGGCAAATTCATCAAACTCAGCTAAAGAGGTAATTAGATAGGGATCTGTTTCTGTACCGCCACCGCTCAAGGCAAAAACACTCGAATGAAATATAAAGATGCTGACTAAGAAAATCAGCAAAACATTACTGGCTAATGATGTTGTCGTCTTAAACATATACCCTCCGAATCAAAATCCTGTTTACAGGTTAGATAAATTTCAACAATAAAGCCGATCTAATGCTTTCTTTATCTCAGGCATCATGACATCCGCGTAAACCTGCGTCGTCGATATTCTGGCATGTCCCAGCTGTTTCTGGACAAGTCTCAAGTTCCAGTTGCTGGCCTTATACAAAAAGCAGGCGTAGCTGTGCCTTAAGCAATGAACTGAATAGTGCGATGGCAAATTCGCCTTTTTAGCACATCGCTTGAAAGCTTTCTGTATAGCTCTCGTTGTCAAATGTCCTCCTGTTCGCGTCGATAATAAAAGTGGCTGGTCGGCTTCTGTCGATTCGCCAATATCCTGTTTCCATGCCAGATACTCTTCGCAGTGATTTTTGAAATTATCATTGAAAAATACTCTCCGCCTTTTACTGCCTTTGCCTTCTCTCACAAGCAAGCAAGGAACTCTTGACCCTAAATCAAGATCACCGCATTTCAGAGCGGCAATTTCCATCACTCGAAGCCCGGTCGATAGCCCAAGGTCAGCTATAAAATGATCCCTGACGGTAACATGCAGCCAGGCTTTGGTTCTGTTTTCTCCCGCTGCCAGTAATTGAAGGGTCTCTTTTCGGGTGAGGAATTTCTTGGGGTCCAGTTCCCATGTGCTGACTTTCATTCTTTTTTAGGCATCAGGCTCTCCTTTTCATATTTGGATTGAAATATGAACTGAAAACCAAAGGAAATTTTGCCTTAAATACTTTATTATAAAGAAGATACGACGGTGAAAAGTGAACG
>JAFGXT010000178.1 GCA_016936495.1 Victivallales bacterium | reverse complement strand
TTCCTGTGGTGAGCGCAAATCACGCTGCCACAGGCGTAGAGCTTCCAAATCTTCAAGAAACCATAGTTGAGCAGGCTGGACTTTTCGCATTCCTATACCGTCGATACTGATCTTTAGCAGATTAAGAGCCAGTTTGCGAAGCTCATTATTGTTTTTTAGAGTGCTATGTGGTGAGCACGCACCCCATGACATGGGTAATATCCATGCGGAAAAATAATCCAGTCCCCGTCCTTTCATTTCTTTCCAGACAGGTTTCAAAGATTTACTGGTAGGGATGTCCCAAACAATTTCTGGATTACCGTCAATAGACATGAAAAAGGAGTTTGACGCCGCGTCCGGACCGCAAGCCTCACCCCAAAATGCATATGTATCATCTTCTTTTAATTTAAATGAAAATTCCGCGGAGCCGTCTTTGTCGCCGCCAATGAGGATTCCTTCTTTTATGCTTATTGGAGCAGTAATATGCGCTAAGCTCAAGTCAATATATTGTCCGGAATTTTTTTCGGGACTTTCACCGAATTTACCAATCCATATGCGTGCCAGCCGTGAGCCTGGTTCCCGCCCCTTGAGCGTCAGCCGGTGAGTGCCTTTTTTGAGTTTGTATCCAGTTGACGCCGCCGGATCTATTTGATATTGACGAATATAGTTATAGTTTTCCATGACTTTTGTATTAAGCATATCTCGGTATGGAGTGGGAGTGAATAACATTTCGGCTCCATATCCTGTTGTTATAATCGATAATGAAAAAACGCAGTGAACTAATGCATTTATGTTTTTTTGTAACATTTTATCTCCTTGTTTTGATTGATTTAGGATGTGCGCTGGATTTATTATCAATAGCCATAACGCTGATATATGAAATCATTGACGTTATTGCGAAATGGCGAGAATGATCTTACTGTGACAGTGTTGCCCACCTTGTTGGATTTAGCGCTTCCGTCAAGTTGAAGCGAGTTCACGCCTTTACTGTGTCGCGCCGCTGGATTTGCCTGCCATGTACCGGTATAGTCGCCGCGAAAACGGTAATAGCCATACTCCTCATTTTCATCATAAGTCATATTGGTGCTTTTACTGCGGAATCCATCCACCAACAATAATTTTTGACTTGGCGATCTCAGAGATGTTATTTTAGCGGACGTAAAATCGACATGGTCAGGTCGAAGAAAAGCATTCATTGCATAAAATGGATACATTTTCCACCAGGTGGCTGAGCGGGTAACGTCATTCCCCGCTGCTGTAACACTTAGTTTACCAGATAAATCTACCGGATAGGTGGTGGCCGGACAGTGAAAAAGTCGACTGGAGGTATATTGCCCTTTAGTATGACTGACGCCGGTATTCCATTTATCCGCAGGAGCGGCTTGGGGGTTTTGCCCCATTAACAGAAAAGTCCAAGTAGCATACGGAGTTTCCGGCGCAGGAAGCCAATCATCACAATCACCAATGTATTGCGCGAAACCAAGCCCAAGCTGTTTCATGTTGTTGAGGCAGGAAATGGCTTTTGCCTTATCACGCGCTTGGTTTAAAGCCGGCAACAACATTGAGGCGAGAATTGCAATGATGGCTATTACGACGAGGAGTTCGATTAGCGTGAAGGTGCCAAACCGTAGTAAGTTGCATTTTGCAAGTCTGGCGGCGTCTATCCACCCGTGTCTTCTGTTTTTCATTTGAAATTTATCATGTAACATTTTCCATTTCTCCTTGATTGTTTTAAAGTATCATATGAGTTTGCTGTTTATCACAAATTTCGAGTAGTAAAGTTTTTTTGCCACTGGTTCAAGATGAGGAGTAAGGCGGCGTTTTATAATGTGTTTTGCCGCTTCCATGCTCATGTGCCTGGTTTGCATATCCGCATAGATAATATTTCCGGAAGTGGTAAATAGGGCATCTACTTCCCCGAAGCAGAATATTTTTATATCAGTTTCAGGGTTGATGTTCTCCGCCAGGCAAGCCATCATAGTGTATTCAAACATGCACTCAAGCGTAATAAATAAAGAATCGGGTTTTTCTTGCCGTAGAAACTTTCTGATTGCTTCTACGGCGGAGAAGTCTGAAGACGTGTCAAGTTCTTTTGTTTTTTTTCCCGCCTGCTCTACGGCAACGCGGTAACCGGCGGCACGCAGGTCGTTTGCATAATGGTGCCGGGATGCGCAGCCGATCATCGCAATATTCTGACATCCCATTTGATATAACAATTTGATAGCACGTGCTGAATCGTTCTCGTAATCAACGGTGAAATAAGATATTTCAGGAATGCTTGAAAAACGGTTTATGAGAGCGATGGGAACACCTTGAGCTGCGATTTCTCCTGCTTTTTCATAAGGGAATGGATTGTCTCCGACAAGTACAATAAAGCCATCAAGAGTTTTCCAGCGATCCTTAAAGAATTCCTCCGTTGATATTAATACCAGTTGAGCATTGAATGAATCACAGAATTCTCTGGCTCCTTCATATATGCTGGTTGTGTAGATGTTGTTGCGTCCGTGAGTTATGCCAATAGACAGTCTTTGCTCTGGCTTGTTTTTCGACTTGTTTTGTTCGTTAATAAAGGAGCCGACGCCTGCCTGGCGATAGATGAGGTTTTCTTTTTCAAGCAGTTCAAGTGCTTTGCGTATCGACGCCCGGCTGACGGAGTAGGTCTTGCACAGCTGGCTTTCCGAAGGCAACATTGTGCCAGGAATAAATTCCCGTTTATTTATCCTGCCGCGCAAGATGTCGTATATTCCCTGAAATATTAACTTCTTTTCTTTCATGCTGACGCCGTGTTATTGTTAATAAAAATACATGTTCACGTACCTGTATTTAAATAATACATTAAAATGCCGCTCATGTCAAGAGCAGCAATGTGTGAAAAAAGGATTTTTTTAGGGCGTGAGGTTTGATGGACACTGAATTCAGGCAGAACTTATTGAGTTTCAGCCAGCCAATTCACTCATAAATGGAACATTTTCGAGATAAGGATTTTCCTGCCATTCAAGATATGGAACGTCATGTTCAAATTTGACCGGAAGCCAGATATAGCGTCCGTCAATAGCGTTCGTCGGGTTCCAGCGATCCGCCATGAAAATGATGTTGGCGTCATCCAGTTGAAGGGCGAAGGTTCCTTGACTTCTGAAAGTCGTGTTCTGTTGTTCGGTTGTACCGCGTACGGGGTTGCCGAGTTCACGCCATGGACCGGAGATATGATCTGCCGTTGCCAGTCTGGGAGCGTTGGGAGCCCAGCCGGTACAGTCTGAGGCTATCATGAAATAACGTCCCTTGTTTTTGAATATAACCGGTGCTTCCATCCAGCGGTGTTCGAATGCCCGCCAGTAGCGTCCTGAATAATCAAGGAAATCCGGCGTAAGCTCGGCTATGTGCAAGGTTGAATTATGTTCAGATGAGTAAATATGATAGGCTTTGCCGTCGTCATCCAGAAACAGTGTCATGTCTCGCGCCTGTTGTCCGATGGGTAAATCGCGTCCGAGAATATTCATTTCCGGCGTGTGTGGGTTACTGCAATTCTCAATTTTTGCGGTATTTTCCAAGGCTTTAGTGATACTATCGGCATTCATCTGTTCCGGTTTAACGTTCTGAGGCCAGAAGCCTTTGTTCGGTCTTACCGCGCGGATGAATCTGTAAGGTCCTGCCGGATTGCTGGAAACAGCTATCCCGCTCATGGCTGAAGAGTAGCCACACCCGGTCGGTTCCAGATGGAAATACATCACAAATTGTCTGGTGAGTTTATTGTAGAGGACTTTGGGACGTTCGATGATTGCCCCCGCGCTTATGAGACTGTCAGATGTTTCGGGATCTACTTTAAGAGCGACACCTTCGTCTTTCCATTCGTGCAGGTCTGGAGAAGAGTATACATGTACTCCGATATATGCGCGATTTCCGGCAGTTCCGGGAGTTTTGTGTTCTCCGAACCACCAGTATAAGTCTTCATGATACAATATTCCACCGCCGTGAGCGTTAATATGTATGCCGTTGGTATCAGGCCAAAGCCCGCCGTTTGTAAAAAAATTCTTCACTTCCGTTTTTCTCATGTTGTTTCTTGTACTACAGGGGAGAGCGGCATCATCTGACAGGAAATAGGAGAGAGATACCGGTCAGATGACTTCGCCGCAAAGTATGACGTTTGTTTATTTGCCTTTTATGTAATCGGGATCAGACCAGCGTCCGCCAGGTGTCCAGTTGTTCGAGGTCGGAGTCATATTGCTGCCTTCAAGGGTTTCTTTCTGAGTCAGGGTTTCAACATGTCCATCCGGCATCAGATAAGAGAATTTACCATTGTGCGGACCTGGAGATGTATTGTTCTGGCTTTGGTCGCGGGGACGACTGGCTTCCGAGCCGGTTCGGTCGGCGAAAGTGCCGGTGCCGATTTCCAGGATCATGATAAGTGAGCTGGGGTTTCTGATTCTGCTCATCTTTGCGCCATGCAAGCGTCCTTTGCCGCTGTCATTGGCATAGCGTGCGCCGGTTACCAGCAGGCGATCGCCTCCGATAGCGCCAGCTACCGCAAACTCACCGCCATTGAGGGCGTAACTGCGTTTATTGTCGCGCATTTTTTTGTCAGAATCACAGGCGAATATTTTATTATATTTGCCATCAGTACGACCAACATAAGAAGATATCCACCAATCCCAAGTGCCATTTGTCCATGCATCGCCATTTTTTACAGCAGTACCTTGTACGTGTCCGGGAACTCTGTCTTTATTGTCATCTACATAGAACGCCACAGCTGTTCCTATTTGTTTCAGATTATTCTGGCAATCCGCGCGTTTTGCCATGTCTCTGGCATTGTTCAATGCCGGAAGCAGCATTCCGGCAAGAATAGCTATTATAGCTATAACCACCAAGAGTTCGATGAGTGTGAAAGGTTTGTGTGTGTTTTGGTGCGTGTGTCTTTTCATTTTTCCTTCTTCCTTTTTATTGTTATATGTAATCAACTAATAGTTGCAGCGCATGATAATCAATCTCCGCTTTCGAGTGTCCATAATCCGCGTGAGGCGTTCAGTGTGCCGGTGCCGATGGTGTCATGTGGTTTGTACCATTCGGCATGTCCATCGCTGAATGAGTAATTCCAACCTTTGTTGTGAATGGGAACAGCATAGCCTTCAGTCTGATTAGAGGCGTATTCTGTGGTTTGGGTATTTCCTTTTCTGACGGCATTGTTGTCGCGCGGTCTTTCAAGGAATTCAATAACCTGAGAGGTGTGTCTTATATTGTTGATGCGTATGGGGTCTCTAGTAAGTCTGACGTTTATTGAATAAGTTCTTCTTGATGTATTAGATATACTGGAGGCAAGTGGTATCTTGTCTTCCATGCAGAGCATGCAGGCACCGGCTTTCATATATTTTTCATCGAAAAGTTTTTTATCCCATGGTTCCCAGTTGTTAATCCCGTAAAAATAGTATCCGTCAAAATCGGATATATAAAGAGATGTCGCGGTGTTGATCTGCTTAAGATTGTTGGTGCATGAAATCTTTCTCGCGGTTTTTCTGGCATTGTTAAGTGCTGGCAATAACATCCCGGCCAGAATAGCTATTATAGCTATCACCACGAGGAGTTCGATGAGCGTGAAGTTCTTGCGATTTTTTTTCATTATTGCAACTCTCCCTTTTTTTAGCTTAAACTAAAGTGTCCATTTTTCTATGCGTTCTGACGTATTGTTGCCTGTATTACAGCTTTGTAATTATAAGTCAGGTGGATTTATCCCTCTGCGCTCATAATATAAGTTTACAATGGCTTAATAAAAAAAGCAATACTTCTTTTAAAAATAAATTAAACAATTTTAATGAATGTGTGAATTTTGAACGTTTTTAAACCTTGTATTATGTTGATTTTGTTATATTTACAACTATTGTAATTTATTTTTTATTTGCCTGTATTTCCTGTTGAGTGATGATGAATTTAGTAATTAATGAGTAGTTTTTGAGTTAAACTCCGAAGAGTAATTTTAATTTTTGTTGGAATTGTTTTATTAATTTTAATAAAACGTATTGACATTATTTCATAAGTGGGTTAGAATATAATCTGAAGGCATGAACAATAACAGCAACGGAAGGATCGCAATATGTCTATAACCAAAATAGCTCTCTCAACAGGACTAAGCGTCAGTACGGTGTCAAATTATCTGAATCATCCTGACAAAGTATCGAAGTCGTCCAAGGCGATCATCAAAGCAGCTATGAAGAAACACAACTGGCGACCGGACATTTGTCGGCGCGGACCGAAGAGTCAGCAACGCAAGGGAGTGAGAACCGGTAACATTGTGCTGTTGTCCATGACTCGTTATTCCCCCAGGGAAATGGCAAGGATGCCGTTTTTATCAATGATATATTCAAGTATTCAAAGTGAGCTCAACCAGCGTCAGTTTTCCATGACGCTGATCGGATTGGAAGCTGATGGGAATGTGCCAGCAAGGATCACGTCACAATTCTGTGACGGAGTGATATTACTGGGCAGACCTTCTGCTGGCACTCACAAGATTTACACTGCGCTCAAAGGGCTTCCTATGGTATGGTGTTACCGTGATCACTCCGATTTTCTATATCAGATGGATCATATTCTTTATGATAACAGTGTAGTCGGAGCTATTGCCGCGGATTATCTTTTCCGCCGAGAACACCGTCGTGTCGCGGTACTAAACGCCAACTTACAGCATGAGGCTTATAGTGAACGGGTCGCCAGTTTCGTCGAGGCGTCGAAATCTCAGGGCATGACCACGAGCGTGATTGAATACGGGGAGCTAAAATCAAAATATCCTGATGTGGAAAGTTTCCGCTGGTTGACAGATCGGCTTTACGAGTGCGGCGGCGAGGAAATAACCGGAGCATTTTTCTGCTCAGATGATATAATGCTTGGTGTTTACAATGAGTTGCGCTTCAGAAACGGTAAAGAACCCTGGCTTGACATGATCGGCTGCAACGCCGATGAGAATATGATGCGTTTTTTTGAAAAACGTCCCGCTTCGATTGACATTAAACTTGATGATATTGGACGCACCACCGTCGAGCAATTGCTGCGACGCGTCAACGGCAATTCCAGTTGCTGTACTGAAATCTATATAAAGCCGGAACTCAGATCCGGAGATTGATCCGGTATCACACGGAACCTGAATTTAATTAACAGGTTCCTGCCTATATGCTTTTATTAAGTTTTTGATAGTATTTGCCAATACAAAACAACAAGAGAGAGCCAATGACCAGTAAAATTATGATTTTTCTGACCGTCGCCCTGTTTTCAGGAGCGAATCTTGCCGCCTTTAACGTCATAACTCCGGGAGCCGGGGATACGGCAGTGGAGCATGTCAATTCCACGTTGGAGCATGATGCTCGGGGTGTGCCGAATTATCGTATAAATCCGCCGGAAGGAAGTAGTCGGATAGTGTTCACCATTCCATGCGACGCTACTGCGCAGAATTATATAACCGTAAGATTCAAAGGAGGGGAGTCCCGACATGAGCGCTTGTATCTGGCTGACGCCGAAGGCAATATATTTCATGCCAAGGTCAATAGTGATCTGGTTATTCTTGACGATCCAAGTTCAAATGGGATACGTCCAGGCGGCTGGTTTTATGTAACCGCGCCGGTGCCGGTCGAACTCACTCGCGGCAAACAGCAAGTCAAACTGTCTATTGTCAGTCGTGGACGCAACAAAGGTTATGCTAATCGCAAATCTGATTATGAACAGACCATGCCTTCACGCGGCATATATCGTATTTATTCTCATGCCGGTGAAATGTTTGTGCCGCAGCCGGACGACTCCGCCGGAGAGGTTATTTCTCCATATACCTACGGGGATTATAAGCCGCTTAGCGCCGGTACGATTAGAAAGATACGCGAGCATATGATCAAAGTCGCCGATGATCAGGCGCAGCACACTATGAACAATCAGCTTTATTCTCCTGATTGGCGGAAGAAGGTGAGTTCCGGTAAATGGCCGGGGGCTATGGTCGGTGGATTCTTTGTGCGTAGTATACCTAAATCCGGCAAGTATGATTTGCAGAAGGTTAAAGATGATACGGCAAAGCATTATATTTATTATAATAACCTCGGTCCTTATGTCTGCGCTGAGATATTATCCTATGTCTATAATATGAAAGAGTCAAAATTTTACAAGAGCCGCGAAGTGCTTGAGCGTATCGCGCTGGGGCTTGATTATGCCCGACGTTCGCAGGGGGGCAATGGCGGATATGTGGATGTTTGGGAAAAGCGTTGGGTAGGCGGTCCTGAACGCCGTTGGGGCTCCGGTTCACTGGAGGGATTTACGCACGGCAGTCTCGGTAGGGCTTTTGTCGCGGTTTACGATGATCTTAAGCAGACTGGCATGCTTAATGAAAAGATAGACGATGACGCCAGTGACAAAACCGCTCCGGTAACACGTCTTAAGGCATATGTCGATCTGTTTTCTATGAGCGTCGATTTTCTTAAAGACAAAAATGGGCATGCGCCTAATCAAGATTCCATGAATGTACTGGGGATTTTTCCGCAGGTTCAGGCGTTGCGGTTGTTGGCGCCAGACAAACGTTTTGATTTTGACGCCCAGGTACGTAAAAGGGTTTTGGGCACGACTGGATTGGGGCATAAGCCTGGAGAATTCACCTGGGTTACCCCCCGGGGATTGTCGCTGGAGCCTCGCGGCAGCGGTTATGGCGGATATACTTGTGAATATGGTCAGAATCAGCCGGAGGAATATCTTCAGCTTGCCCGGTATTCCGGTATTGAGGATGTTCTAAAAGTCGCGGAAAAAGCGGCTTACACATATCCCCGGTTCTGGTATCCGGTGTATCATGCCGATGGCAGGATTGACATGCGTGCCGAAGGTTTCATCAATTGGCGTAATTGCATTCGTAACGGAAAAAATATAGAAGCCGGGCATGGAGGTGCGCTTGAACTGAAAAATCCCTATTGCATCAGGGCTTTCCAGTTAAAGATCATGAATGGAGAACTTTCTGATCTGAGCAGTTTCAAGCCTGTAACCAAAGGCGGACATCATTTCACCATGGCGAGGCATGTGATGCAGCAAGCAGCGAACACCGTTAAACTGCTCTCAGAGCTGTCCGCCGCGAAAGTCAGGCTTCCGCATGAGCATGGACAGCCGGATTTTGCCTGGGCGGATGAATTGGCACAGGCGGTGGCGGTCAAATATGGCGATAAATATTTGTTCGCTACTCTTAATTGGAGGCATCCGGCAGACAAAGCCAACGGTTTTGCCCGGTTCCATTTCCTGTCGCCGGAATTCGAGACCATGGCGACTACGGTGATTAAAAACGTCGGCGGACAGTACGGTTTGAATGTATGCCGTTACGGTGATGTGTTTATTGCTCTGAACAATTCATTGAATAGAAGTTACAATGTGAAAGTGCCGGATGACTTCATTGGTGAAAATTCGCGTGAGCTTATCGGTGGCGGAAAAGTAAAAAGCATGCTTGTCATTGCGCCTCAGACCTCTGCGGTGATAGTGAAATATCCCGCAGACAAATAAATAAAGGAGCGGAATAAACTGGAATGAAAAATCTATTTCTGATAAGTGCGATAATATTGATAGCGTCGTCTTTCATGATGGTGTTTACTCAGCCGGACTGTGACGACGGCATTACGCAAATAAGCTGGAAGACAGATTCAAATCCGCAACGTTACGAACAGGCGGAATTGTTTGAACAATGGCTTATAAAAAATGGTCATGTTGACGACGACGGCAAGCCGGTGGTGAAAGTCGTCATTGATTCCTCGACTAATCAGAGTAGTCTGATCCAGGCCGTATCGGGCGTCGGCGGTGATATGATCGACGCGTTGATATTTCAGTATCAGCCTATGGGGTTGTGTGATGATATAAGCGAAGACGCGAAGCAATATGGCTATTCCATTGACCGCGCCTATCCGCAATTTTCATGGATGATGGCGGTTGACGGACGACAGTACGGCTGTGCCGCCAACGCCTTCTGCCGCAATGTCTGGGCGAATGTTGATACTTTTAAAAAATATGGCATGGAGCCCCCGCCGGAAGAATGGACTCCTGAAGAATTTGAGCGTATCGGCAAGGAATTCACCCGGCGCGCCAATGAAGGCAAAGAACGTCAGGAGGTGTTTTTTATTCAGTCTCTGATTGGCGAGGGGTACCATCTCTTTTTAACTATTTGTCGCAGCCAGGGAGTGGATCTTTATAATGAGACGCTTACTTCATCGAATTTGGACAACCCGGTCTTTGCTGATTTGTTTAAGCTTATTTACAAGTGGACTTATGTAGATAAACTTTGTCCGACTCCAGCCGAAACCGCCTCCATGTCCGCCGACGCCAGTCTGGGAAGATCCTGTTTTACACATTTTGTATCCGGCAGATATGCTATGATCACCGACGTCAGATCTACGGTCATCCCTATGCGGAAATCATCGTTTCGCCCCAATATCAGCACCAGCCAGATGCCTATGTATGAGTTTAAAAACATGCCTCTCGCCGTGCGTCCGCTTATTCTCTACAAGGGCAGTAAAAACAAAGAGCTGGCAAAGTTGTTTTTCCGCTTCCTTGCCAGTCGGGAATACAGTGAACATATTATAAAAAGTGGAGATGGTCTTCCCCCGATTCCGGAATACGCCATGGATAATCCTGATTTTCTGAATCCGCCGGAGTACCCTAACGAAGGCAACCTGCATGCTAATGAACTAAAATGGGCAACAACAATTGCTTATGGTATGCCCTATACGCCTTATCGCTCTGCCGAGGGAAACAAATGGATGATGGACTCAATGAGTCGCTATTTTAATGGACTGGATACCGCCGAGGACGCCGCCGCATACGGGAAAAGACGTTATGATGAGAGTATACGCACCACGCTTCGCAATAACCCCAAGCTCAAGAAGAAATGGGAAGAAGCATGCGTCATTCAGCAACGTATAGATTCATATAAGGCGGCGGGCAGGAAGATTCCAGCACGCTGGATCAAAAATCCATTTTATCTTGATTATTACCGCGCAAAAAATATGCTTGAGGAGTAAATTATGGCAATCTCTACAAAGAAGATCAGACAGTTCAGGCTG